>NZ_JBWKNR010000005.1:0-279727 GCF_059415665.1 Pseudomonas sp. GW821-FHT10B02
TCGCAATGCCCCGTAACGACACCGGAAGGAGGGAACCCGAAGCGCAGCGTAGGGCCCCTGGTGGGGCGAGACCTTTGTGTTACTTTGGGGCGTTTGCCAAAGTAACCCGCCGTAAGGGCGGAAAGGTGATTCAGCGCCACCATCGCCAATGGATATGCCCACAAACCGAGGGGCCTCATCGTGGGGCAAGCCCACTCCCACCGGGCAAATCAGATTCCACTGACTAGCCAGCACCTGATCCTAGGACCTATCCTACGCAATCTGTCGGCCTCAGTAGCTTGCCCGGGGAAGGTCTTCACACTAGGCTCGCTCGGTCACTGAATGTTCAGTGATCGGGTTTGGCGACCCGGACAAGCACTCGTGTAGTTCCCAGTAAGTCGTCATGTGTCATGGCGGCTGTGCGCGGGAGGGTTTCGGCCCTGCCGGGTTTCCGAGTGTTCCGGTTCGCCAACCCGCGTACAGCTGCCACCCATTAGTTTGGCGACGAAAGCGTGGCAGCTCCTTTTACACTCGGAGTTGACCATGAAAAAGCCCGTCCCCGATCCCCCCAGCCTGCACCTCATTGAAACGCTCGAGACCGACGTCCCCTCTTGCCCGGAACATCCGCCCTTGTTCAGCGTACGCGCCGGCGTCAGTGCTGAAGATGCGCTGGTGCATGCTTCGTTTTACCTCAAGTGCGCCCGCACCACCGTTATCGAAGCCGTCCGCCATACCAACAAGGAAGGACGAGGCCTGGCCTGGTCCACCCAGCATTCGGTGGAGATGGCCATGGCGCTGCTTGATGCGTTGCTTGATGGGCTGGAAGAGCGACAGATGCCAGGTTGATCAGGCTGCTGTAGGGCGCAAAGGTGACTAAGCGCCACCACCGCCAATGGATATGCCCTCAAACCCGAGGGCATATCCCCAAAATCCCTACAGTCCCCAGTGCATCAACGCCAACACCAACAGCACCAGAAACACCGTCTCCCCCACCATCAACGCAATGGGCTTGAACCCAACCTTGGCCAGTTCCTTGAGCTGCGTCTTCATCCCCAGGGCACTGATAGCCACCACCAGACACCAGCGCGACAGATCATTGACCCCGCCCTGGACCACAGTGGGCACCCACCCCGTACTATTCAGACAGGCCAGCAGCACAAACCCCACCGCAAACCACGGCAACAGCGGCGGCCGCTGCCCGGAGGCATCATCCCCTGCCCGCCGGGTAATCATCGCCGCACAGACAATCACCGGCAGCAACATCGCCACCCGCATCAGCTTGACCACCGTGGCAATGTCCCCGGTCTCGGTGGACATGCTGTACCCCGCCCCCACCACCTGCGCCACATCATGAATAGTGGCACCAAGAAACACCCCGGCCTGCGGCGGTGACAGCTGCAACCAATCAGCAATCATCGGATAAAGAATCATCGCCAGGGTCGACAGCGCCGACACCCCGATCACCGTGAACAGCGTCGCATGCTCCTTCTGCCGGTGCGCAGGCAACGCCGCAGCCAGCGCCAACGCCGCCGACGCGCCACAGATTGCCGTCGCACCGCCCGTGAGCATACCGAACAGCCGATTGAAGCCCATGGCCTTGGCAACCACCATCGACACACCAATGGTCACCACCACAATAATGACCACCAACGCCACCGGCTTCCAGCCAAGGCTGGCAATCTGCTCCAGAGTAATACGCATGCCCAGCAGCGCCACACCGATGCGCAGCACCGTGCGCGCGGTAAATTCAATCCCGGCCTTGCAGCTGCCGTCAGCAGAGAGAAAGTTCAACGCCATGCCCAGCAACAGGGCAAACAACATCACCGGCGCATCGTAATGCTCGCTGAG
The DNA here is from genome assembly GCF_059415665.1 of Pseudomonas sp. GW821-FHT10B02. Taxonomy (NCBI): domain Bacteria; kingdom Pseudomonadati; phylum Pseudomonadota; class Gammaproteobacteria; order Pseudomonadales; family Pseudomonadaceae; genus Pseudomonas; species Pseudomonas sp. GW821-FHT10B02. Next base: position 1,828 of record NZ_JBWKNR010000005.1, read on the forward strand.
AAAACTCGCCGCACCCGCCGCGATCAGGCTCACGACAAAACCTGGCGCAAGTGCTCGCACCCGGTTGTTAACGGCGGCAATTGCCATGCTGCTCATTGGCCAGACTCCTCGGACTCGATCACGATAAACAGCTGCTCGCCCTGCCACTCGACCGGGTAACTGGCGACCTTGAGCTGGGTGGAATTGAGCAGATAACCACTGGCCAGGTCGAAGCGCAGGCCATGCGCGCAACACTGGATCACCCGCCCATCCAGGCGCCCGCCACACAAAGACGCGCCCTGATGCGGGCAGCTGTCATCGATGGCATAAAACACATCGGCGACGTTGAACAGCGCCAGGCTCTTGTTATCAAAATTCAGCAGCACACGGCTGCCGCGCGCCGGCACCTTGGCCAGCGGCACGGGGTATCGGTAACTCATGCCAATGCCGCCTGGCCCAGCGCTTCACGCATGCAGCCGAGCAGCACTTCGGCCGGTTGGGCACCGCTCACCACCTGCTGCCGGTTGAAGCGAAAACACGGCACACCCTCGCCTGCGTAGTCGTCTGCGCCGATAAACGGGCTGGCGTCACCGCGCAGGCAATCGGCGACCTGCGCCGGACTCAAACCACAGGCCTGGGCGATCTGCAGCAAGGTGACCGGATCGCCCAGGTCCTTGCCCTGCTGGAAGTAAGCCGCAAACAGTTCTGCCAACAACGCCTCGACACGCTCAGGTTCGCCCAGGGCCACCGCGCGCTGCAGTAGGCGGTGGGCATCGGCGGTATTGGGCATGCGGCTGATACGGGAAAAATCGATGTTTACGCCCGCAGCCTCAGCCGCCGCACGTACCTGAGCCTGACGCTGACGCACCGCCTCTTCGCTGCCCAGACGCTTGCGGTAGAAGGCTTCGAACGGCTGGCCAGTCCTGGCCATATCCGGCAGCAGTTGCACACCCCGCCAACGCAGGTCTACCTCAACTTCAGGCTGCTCAAGGCGCAACAGCTCAAGCGCACGTTGCAAATGACGCTGGCCAATCAGGCACCAGGGGCAGATGAAGTCGAAGAACACATCGATGGATAACGTTTGTTTCACGGTTTTACCTCTTGAATCTGCCCCGCGTCAGGTGCTGGTTGCACCTTCCCCTCCAAGCGAGCCATGTCGCTGTGGTAGTGGCGCTTGGCAATAAAAAACACCGCAGCGGCGCCGATGCTGATCAGCGGCACCAACTGGAACGCGGCATGCAGGCCGATGATGTCGGAAACCCGGCCGGTAATCAGCGGCCCGGTGGCCAGGCCCAACAGGTTGTTGGACAGGGTCAGGGTGGCAAAAGCGGTGCCATGCACCGAATAGTGGGTCAGGTTGGCGACCATGGCGCTGGACGGCCCGTTGGTGCCGACGGCAATCATCATACCCAGGCAGATCAACACCAATTGCCCAGTGCCCGAGGGCAGCGCAAAGGCCACCGACAACAACAGGCAGCTGCCCAGGCAGTAGGCGATGGCCAGGCTGATCTTGCGGTCCGGACGCTGGCGGCCCAGGCGGTCGCAGAGCATCGCGCAGAGAATCGTGCCGATACCGCTGCACAGCACGATAATCGCGGCGACTACCCCGGCCTTGTCGGTGCCCATGGCGTAGTAGCGGTTCAGGTAGCTGGGCATCCACACGATTACTGTGCCGCCTACGAACAATTGCAGGCCACTGGCAACATAAGCGGCGATCACCGAGCGGCTGCTATACAAGGTGCGCAACGGCCGGCTTACCTTGCACGGTACCGTCGAGCGTGGCGGCGAGATCTTCGCCTCCTTGACCAGCAGTGGGTACAACAACGCCAGCATCAGGCCGAAAAACGCCATGCCGGCAAATGCCCAGCGCCAGCCCAGATGCTGGGCCATGACCCCGCCCAGGGCCATGCCCAGCACCGAGCCGAACATGCCACCGGCCATGAAGGCACCGGCCAGGGTTGCGCGCATGTCGCGGGGGAACACCGCGACCACCACGGCGATGCCGACGCTGCCATAGGCCGCCTCGCCAACGCCCACCAGAAAGCGGGCAATAAACATCTGCTGGTAGTTTTCCGCCAGGGCGCACCCCAGGGTGGCCAGGCTCCAGAGCACGGCCATCAGCACCAGGCTTTTGACCCGGCCAAAACGGTCGGCCAGCAGAGACAGGGGAAAAGTCAGCAGCCCGACCATCAGCGCAACGATACCGCTGAGCAGGCCGAGCTGGCTGTCACTCAGAGCCCATTCGCTCTTGAGCAGGGGGAATACCGCGTTGAGCACCTGGCGCGACATGTAGTCGGAAATCAGCAGGCCAAAGGTCAAGGCGAAGACAATCCAGGCATAACGCCGTGGAATGCCACGTGAAGTGTCGGCACCGTCATCTGCGGCGCTGGCGATATAGGCGGCCATGCTGCCTCCTCTGTTGTCTGGCGTAAGTCTTGTTGTTATCAGAAGCCTGACTAACAGCGCTTTGGGCTGGAATGGGTCGACCCGCCGTCACAGGCCGACCCTGTCCGGTCAGCCGCGCTGCGGTACACCCTTTTGGCCCGGCAGGCGGTTAGGCGCCATGCCGTTGGCTTTGAGGGTTTCTTCGATGCTGCTGTACTGCTGACCGATGCGGTAAATGGCACGGGCTTCTTTACCGTTGGCGATTTCACGACCCAGTTCATGGGCAACGCGCACGGTCTGCTTGATCTGCTCGACCGAGCCGAAGCGCTTGCCGCTGTGGTCGATGATGGTGTCTTCGTTGCCGCAGCGTGGGTGCAGGCCCATGGCCAGGGCCATGGTGTTGAACGGCAGCACGTTCTTGAGCAGCGATTCTGCGGTCAAGGTGCAGCCATCCGGCGCGCGGTGAATGAAGTTGAAGAAGTTGAACGGATTAGGGCCGTCGAAGCCGCCACCGATGCCGATCCAGGTCAGGTTCAGCGGGCCCATGTAATCGCCGCGGCGCACGATGCGCTCGAGGGTTTCCAGGGCATGCATGCCGGTCAGCTGGAAGTGCGGCTGGATGTTGCTCGCCTGCAGGCGGCGCAGGTGTTCGCAGACCCAGGCCGGGCCGGCCGGTACGGTCATTTCGCTGTAGGCGGCCTGAATCGCCGGGTTGGCCAGGGAGGTGCCTTCCAGGTACTCCGGATACAGCAGCTCCATGATGTTCATTTGCGTGGTGTTGATCGCCACGGTGACCTGGTCAGGCTTTGGCGTGAGCTCAGCGAGCATGTGGCGGGTGTCATCAGACAGCCATTTGGCCGCTTCGCCGTCGCTTTCAGGGGCGAAGGAAATCGAGCCGCCCACCTGGATGATCATTTCCGGTACCGCTTCGCGCACACCGGCAATCAGTTCATTGAACTTGGACAGGCGCTTGGAGCCTTTGCCATCGAGTTCGCGTACATGCAAGTGGAGCACAGTGGCGCCCGCTTCATAGCAGTCAACGGCCTTCTGGACCTGTTCGTCCATGGTCAGCGGAATGTCTTCTGGAAAGTCCTCTGGCATCCATTCCGGGCCGTAAGGGGCGACGGTGATTACCACCTTTTCCATGTTTTCCGGGTGCAACGAATCATCGAAGAATTGCATTCTATGGTCCTCGGTCTTGTTATTGTCTTGCTCCGCCAGATAGCGGATGGCTAATGCTTAGTAGGTCCGGTCGCCCTTGATCCCGGCGCGCTCCATCTTGCGATGGCAGGCCGGGTAGTCCATGACCGCGTAGTGTTGGGTGCTGCGGTTATCCCAGATCGCGATGCTGTTGGGCTTCCAGCGCCAGCGCACCTGGTACTCGGGCAGGTACGCCTGGCTGATCAGGTAGCGCAGCAGATCGCCGGCACCGGGGTTGGCGTCCTGGCCAAAACGTACCCGCTGCGGCGTGTGGTAGTTGGTGAAATGGGTGGTGAAGGCGTTGACGAACAGCACCTGTTCCCCGGTTTCCGGGTGGGTGCGCACCACCGGGTGTTCGGCGTCGGGGAACTGGGCTTTGAGCGCCAGGCGTTTTTCCATCGGCATCGCCGCACCAAAGCTGGCTTCGATGCTGTGCCGGGCGCGCAGGCCTTCGATCTTCTGCTTCACCTCATCCGGCAGGTTCTGGTAGGCCAGCACCATGTTTGCCCACATGGTGTCGCCACCTACCGGCGGGCACTCCACGCAGCGCAGCACACAGCCCATCGGCGGTGCTTCGCGCCAGGTGGCATCGGTGTGCCAGGCGTTCTCGTAGCGGTCGGCGGGCTGGTCCGGGCGCTTGTAGATCTGCACCAGGCCCGGGTGTTCCGGGTCGCTGCCGGCTACCGGGTGGTCTTCCAGCTCGCCGAAACGCCGGGCAAAGGCCACATGCTCGGCGCGGCTGATGTTCTGGTCGCGCAAAAACAGCACCCGGTGCTTGAGCAATTGCGCCCGGAGCTGGTCGAACAGGTCGTCATCGTGAACCGCATCCGCCAGGTTAACCCCGGACACCTCAGCGCCGATGGCGCAGGTCAATTGTTCGATGTGCATGCTACAGCCCTCTTCAGATGACGAAGATCGAAGAACCGGTGGTTTTGCGTGCTTCCAGGTCTCGGTGCGCCTGGACTGCATCCTGCAGGGCGTAGTGCTGGTTGATTTCAATCTTGATGCGGCCGCTGCTGACGTGATCGAACAGCTCACCGGCAAGGTCGGCCTTCTCCGCCGGGTCGGCGATATAGTCAGCCAGTGCCGGGCGGGTCAGGTGCAGCGAGCCTTTCATCGCCAGAATCTGCGGATCGAACGGCGGGATGGTGCCGGACGCAGTACCGACGCAAACCATCAGGCCACGGCGCTTGAGCGAGTCGAGCGAGGCCATGAAGGTGCTTTTGCCAACGCTGTCGAACACCACGTTGACGCCGACACCGTCGGTCAGCTCGCGTACGCGCTTGGCCACATCTTCATGGCTGTAGTTGATGGTGTGGGTGCAGCCATGGGCCTTGGCCACTTCGGCTTTGGCTTCGGTGGACACGGTGCCGATCACGTTGACGCCGAGCAAGCGCGCCCACTGCGAAACGATCAGGCCAACACCACCGGCAGCGGCGTGCAGCAAAATCGTGTCGCCGGCTTTGAAGTCATACAGGCGGCGCATCAGGTAGGCCGAGGTCAGGCCGCGCATGGTCATTGCCGCTGCGGTTTCAAAGGCGATGGTTTCCGGCAGCTTGATCAGCGCCGCGGCACCGATCAGACGGTCGGTGCAATAAGCGCCGAGTGTGTTGAGAAAACCGGTGTAGGTCACGCGGTCGCCGACCGCCACGTTGGTCACCCCCTCACCTACCGCAGCGACCACACCGGCCGCTTCCACGCCCATGCCGTTGGGCATCGGAATCGGGTAGGTACCGTTACGGAAATAGGTGTCGGCGTAGTTCAGGCCAACGGCAACCTGGCGCAGGCGGACTTGCCCCGGACCAGGCTCGCCGACTTCAGCGTCTTCATAGCGCAATACTTCGGGACCACCGGTTTCATAGAAGCGTACGACTTTGGCCATGCTTGTCACTCCAATCATCCATTCGGACGCGTTGCGTCTGTTTTTGTTGATTGGACTCTATGCGCAACGCCTGCGGGGTGCTTCGCATCCAGCGACAAGGTGTTTTCATTTGATGACACAGTGTGCGCCGCTGGCTGCCAGCAAGGGTTTCTCGTACGATTACCAGGCCTTTTTCACCTGCCAACGAGCACCCAATGAAGTCCCCCTCCGGTTTGCTGCTATCGGGTATTGAGCTGGATCGCGACAGTGCCACCCCGCTTTACCGCCAGCTCTACCTGCAGATTCGCAAACAGATCCTCACCGGGCGCCTGCAAGGCGGCATCCGCCTGCCGTCGACGCGCACCTTGAGCCAGGAGCTGAACCTCTCGCGCATCACCCTGCTCAATGCCTTCGATCAACTGATCGCCGAAGGCTTTCTGGTGTCGCGCACCGGTGCCGGTACCTATGTCGGTGACGAGTGGGAGCGCTCAGGCCAGGGCAGCACGCCGCCAACAGCTGCAGCGCCGCGACTGTCCGACCTCAGCCAGTCGATGCTGTCGTTGCGCAGTCATCATTTTCGCGGTGTGTCCTACTCGCACTACAGCCCCGATACGCCAACCTCCTTTCTGCCCAGCCACGGCGCATTCGAAGCCTTTCCCCAGCTTGTCTGGAAGCGTCTGATCAGCCGTCATGTGCAAAAACCGAGCAAGGCGATGCTCGGCTATGGCGAGTTGCAGGGCCTGGAGGATCTGCGTCGGGCCATCGCCGACTATGTGTTCGATGCCCGCGGCATCGACTGCAGTGCCGACCAGGTGGTGATCGTTTCCGGCGCCCAGCAAGCCTTCAACCTGCTGGCCATGCTGCTGCTCAACCCCGACGACCCGGTATGGATGGAAGATCCCGGCCATATCGCCGCACGCATCGCCTTCCAGGCCCACGGCTGCCAGGTCGTACCGGTGCGTATCGACGACCAGGGCATCGATGTCCAGCAAGGCATCGCCGACAGCCCCGACGCCCGCCTGGTGTTCACCACCCCCTCGCGTCAGCACCCGCTGGGCGTCACCCTGAGCCACGGCCGACGCCTGGAGCTGATCGAATGGGCCGCGGCCAACCAGCGCTGGGTCATTGAAGACGATTGCGACAGCGAACTGCGCTACAGCGGGCGGCAATTGCCGGCGCTGTATGCCATGGACCAGAGCGATCGGGTGATCTACGTCGGCACCTTCAGCAAAGTGCTGTTCCCGTCGCTGCGCCTGGGCTATGTGATTCTGCCGCAGGCCTTGGTCGAGCCGTTCTGCACTATTCGTGCGGTGATGGACCGCAGTCCGCCCACCCTGTTGCAGGCAGTCACCGCTGACTTCATGGCGGAAGGTCATTTCATCGGGCATATCCGGCGCATGCGTGCGCTTTACCAGGCCCGTCAGCTGTGCCTGCTGGAAGTACTTGAACGCCGGCTCGGGCACTTCTTCACCATCGCACCGGTTGAAGCCGGCATGCACCTGATTGCCTGGCTGCCGCAGCACCTGGACGACCAGGAAATCGCCCGCCAACTGGCCCAGCACGGCGTCCACACCTATGCCTTGAGTGACTACTGCCTGCAGCGCTACCTGCCCCCTGCCCTGTTGATCGGCTTTGCCGGCACCGCGCAGGAGCTGGCCGAAGCCAAGGTCGAGGCCCTGGTGCAGGCGCTCAAGGCCATGAGGCAGCCGGTATAGCCGTCGGCCAGTGGTCTTATCATTTGCTTCGTAATGGATCTATCGAGCGTTCCCCAGCGGCGCGATAAAGAACGCGCCGGTAGAACCGGTGCCCGCACCAGGAACGACTCGAATGAATGCTATCCAAGAACGCTTCACCCGGTTGCTCGATAACAAGACTAAAGGCGCTGCAGCGCCGGTGCTGTTGACCCGCGAACTGGCCACCCGCCTGATCGAACGCATTGATCAGGTGCGTTTGTTTGCCCATGCCTATCCGTTACTGACCAACCTCACCCACGGGCGCCTGACGCCCTTCGACCTGCTCGACTTTGCCTATCGCCATGAGCTCAAGGGTTTGAGCCTGCACATGCTCGACGGCGAGCACAACAGCCTCTCGCAGATGAATGCCGGGCAATTGCGCGCCTTCGCCGACAAGGCCCGCCAGCTCGAACTTGAAGTACACCTTGAAATCAGCAGCACACTAAAGCCGGACGTTGATGCGGTGATCGCCGTGGCCAATGCCATCGGCACCCGCAATATCCGTGTGTACTCGCGCTACGAAGGCACGCTGTCGCAGGTCATGGACACCATCGCCGGCGACCTGCACTACCTCGGCCAGCAAGCTGACCTGCACAACCTGAACTTCGACTTCGAGCAGCATGAAGAGCTCAAGAGCGACGAAATCGCCCGGTTGCTCAAGCAGGCCAATCATCCGCGTCTGCATGCGCTGTTCGACTTCGGCAACATGATCAACGCTTGCGAGCAACCGCTGGAGGCCTTGGCAAACCTGGCCCCGCACATTCGCCAGGTACACCTCAAAGGCGTGCGGGTCGTCCCGGAGGCACAGGGCTTCGGCCATTACGGAGTACTCCAGGGCAGCGCCGAAGACGACCTGCCCAGCCCGCGCATGGTGTACGAGCTGTTGATGCTCGGCGAACAGCGTCCGCAGGTGATCGCCTTCATCCTTGAACAGGAAAACCACTACATCGCCCCGGCGTTCCGGCAATCCAACGAGCCTGCCGACCCCTTTATCGCCTACCGCGAAATGAGCGACACACCGCTGCCCGCAGGCTTCACCCTTGAACAGATGCTGGCCGGCGAACAGCGCTGGGCGAACAACCAGGTCAGCTACATCAAAGGCCTGCTCGCCGAGCTGCGCACCCTGGCCGAACTGAGCCTGGCCACCAGCGCCTGACACCGCGACCCCACTACGCCTGGAGAATAACAATGACTGCGCAAGACAAGGCCAAATGGTTCAAATTCCTGATCCTGATCCTCGGTGGCGGCACCATCTACAAGCTGGCCAACCTCAAGGACGCGTTCTACGTACCGATGCAGACGTTCATGGGCCTGTCCCATACCGAGATCGGTTTGCTGCTCAGTGCCAACGCCATCATCGCTACCGGCCTGTTCGTGGTCGGCGGCCTGCTTGCCGACCGTTTCGACACCCGTAAACTGATTCCTGTCGGCCTGCTTGGCACGGGCGCGCTGGGCCTGTATCTGGCGACTTTCCCGCCGTTCAGCAGCCTGATGATCGTCTTTTGCCTGCTGGCGGTGTGTGCCGACTGCATCTACTGGCCGGCGCTGCTCAAGGCCATTCGCGGGCTGGGCAATGACAAGGAACAGGGGCGCCTGTTCGGCCTGCTCGAAGGCGGTCGCGGGGTGGTCGACACCCTGGTGGCGTTCTCGGCGCTCGGCGTATTCATTGTCATGGGCGCTGCTGAAGCGGGCCTGAAAGCCGCCATCGTGTTCTATTCGCTCATCGACATCGCCGCAGGCGTGCTGACCTGGTTCCTGCTCAAGGGCAACCACAGCGCACCGATCATTGGCCCGAAGAAAAACCCGCTGTCCAACCTGATGGAAGCGATCAAAGTCCCGGCGATCTGGGTGGTCAGCTGCAACGTGTTCATGGTCTACATCGTTTACTGCGGCCTGACCTACTTCATTCCCTACCTCAAGGAAGTCTATGGCTTGCCGGTCGCGCTGGTCGGTGCCTACGGCATCATCAACCAGTACATGCTGAAGATCCTTGGCGGTCCGGCCGGTGGCTTCATTGCCGACAAACAGTTCAAGAGCCCCAGCCGTTACCTGAAATGGGCATTCCTGGCACTGCTGCCGTTGATGGTGATCATCCTCATGGTGCCCAAGAGCCCGGGTTACATCTATGCAGGCATGGCCGCGACGTTGTCCTTCGCCTTTATCGTGTTCTCGATGCGCGGGGTGTTCTGGGCGCCTATGGGTGAAGTGGGGATTGCTCCGCACATTACGGGCTCAGCCTTCGGTATTGGCTGCCTGATCGGCTATGCACCGGGCATGTTTGCCTATGTGGGCTACGGCGCCATTCTTGACCACTTCCCAGGGCAGCAGGGTTACAACTATGTGTTCATGGCGATGATGGGGCTGGCGGTGATTGGCTTTGTGGTGGCCAGCCTGATGCACCGGTTGGTGCGCAGTAATGCTCAGGTTGCCGGGGTGCAAGCGCAAACAGCGACATAAACAATCGCACTGTGGGAGCTGGCATTGCCAGCGATGCAGACGGCGCGAATTAGCTGACACCGCGTCGATACCATCGCCGGCAAGGCCGGCTCCCACATCATCAAGTGATCCCCATCACATCTCCACCTGCGTCCCCAGCTCGATCACCCGGTTGAGCGGCAGATTGAAGTACTTCAGGTTACTGTTTGCGTTCTTCAGCAAGAACGCAAACAGTCCCTCACGCCAACGCGCCATGCCAATGCGTTTGGTCGGGATCACCGTCTCGCGGCTGAGGAAATAGGTCGTGCCCATCGGGCTGAAGTCCAGCGCCGGTACATGGCACAGCTGCAATGCAGCCGGCACATCGGGCTCTTCGATAAAGCCGAAGTTGAGATTCACCCGATAAAAACCATCACCAAAGTCCTGCACTTCAAAGCGCTCAGCCACCGGCACCCGCGGACGATCCTGGGACACCACAGTCAATAACACCACCCGTTCATGCAGCACCTGGTTATGCAGCAGGTTGTGCAGCAACGCATGCGGCACGGCGTCGGCACGGGCAGTGAGGAACACCGCTGTGCCCTGCACCCGATGCGGCGGCTGCGAGCGGATGCTGCTGATGAACAACGGCAGCGGCAAGGCCGATTCATCCAGGCGCTCGACAATGATCTTGCGTCCGCGCTTCCAGGTGGTCATGAGGATGAACAGCGCAATACCGGCGATCACCGGGAACGCCCCGCCCTGGAAGATTTTCGGCGCGTTGGCGGCAAAGTACAGGCTGTCGACCAGCAGGAAACCCAGCAACAGCGGCACTGCCAGCCAGCGCGGGGTCTTCCACAACAGCAGCACCACTGCCGCCGAGAGCAATGTCGTGATCAGCATGGTGCCCGTCACCGCCACCCCGTAAGCCGCCGCCAGGGCACCGGAGGATTCGAAGCCGATCACCAGCAGCACCACACCGACCATCAACGCCCAATTCACCGTGCCGATGTAGACCTGCCCTTGTTCCTGGCTAGAGGTGTGCTGGATGAACATGCGCGGCACATAGCCGAGCTGGATGGCCTGGCGGGTCAGCGAGAAGGCGCCGGAAATCACGGCCTGGGAGGCAATGATGGTCGCCAGCGTGGCCAGCCCGACCATCGGCAGCAACGCCCAGTTCGGCGCCAGCAGATAAAACGGGTTACGTACCGCCTCGGGGTTGCCGAGGATCAGTGCGCCCTGGCCGAAGTAGTTCAGCACCAGGCCTGGCAGCACCAGCAGAATCCAGGCGCGGGCAATCGGTTTGCGGCCAAAGTGGCCCATGTCGGCATACAGCGCTTCGGCACCGGTCAGGGCCAGCACCACGGCGCCCAGAATCGCCACCCCGATACCCGGGTGCACCACGAAGAACTGCACCGCCCAGGCTGGATTCATAGCCAGCAGCACTTCCGGGCGCTGGACGATGCCGTACACACCCAGTGCGCCCAGCACGCTGAACCACAGGACCATGACCGGCCCGAACAGGATGCCGATGCGTGCGGTCCCGTGTTTCTGGATCAGGAACAGGGCCACCAGCACCACCACGGCGATCGGCACCACCCAATGCCCGATGCCATCAAACGCCAGTTGCAGGCCCTCCACTGCCGACAGCACCGATATTGCCGGGGTGATCATGCTGTCGCCGTAGAACAGCGCCGCGCCAAACAAGCCGAGCAACACCAGCACCCGGCTCAAACGCGGATAGGGTGCCGCCGCGCGCCGCGCCAAAGCGGTCAACGCCATGATGCCGCCCTCGCCCTGGTTGTCGGCACGCAGCACGAACAGTACGTATTTGATCGTCACCACCCAGATCAGCGACCAGAACACCAGCGACAGAATGCCCAGCACGCCGTCATGGTTGGCCTGCACGCCGTAATGACCGGCGAAGACTTCTTTGAGGGTGTACAGCGGGCTGGTGCCGATGTCGCCATAAACCACGCCGACGGCAGCGATGAGCAGGCTGATTGATGAGTTTTTTACGGGGGAATGGACGGTTGCGGAGGATGCGGCTTGGCTCACGGTAGGACGTCTCGGAACGTAGGGTCTGGAAACGCTGCCAGTATCCCTTTATGCGTAACGAGCCTTCGTAAAGAGTCCGTAATTTTTTTAACAATTAACTTTGTATCGCGGGGCAAGTCGAGTCGTCGCACCGCCGCTCCCACAGTGGTTGTCTGTGGGAGCGGGCTTGCCCCGCGCTTGAATTAGCCCAGCAACGCGCTCAAATCAAGCCCTTGGGCGCTGAGCGGTGGGCACCAGTAGTAACCACCGGTAAGCGGCCGGCTGAACCGGTACAAAGCGTCTACCACACCGTCTTCCAGGCCGCTCATGCGCCGCAGTTGCACTTCAAAGGCATCGAACGAGTGACCGAAGGCCAGAAACGCCAGGCCCGCACCGCGCTCATCGGCCCACGGCATCGAACGACGCACGATAAACGCCTCGGGCTCGAAGCTCTCCTGGGCCGTGCGTTTGACGTGAGCCGACTCCGGCGCGTCATCCAGTTCTTCGTTGTCAGCCTTGCGCCGGCCAATGATGTCGTCCTGCTCTTCCTGAGGCAGCGCCTTGAAGCAGTCCAGGTCGTGGCGCCACAGCTGGAAGGCGGCAAAGCTCGAACCGCTCAGGCCAGGGACGTCAGTGGCCAGGATAGCAGCGTCGACTGCGGCGTCTTCCACCGGGTTTTCCGTGCCGTCTTCATAACCGGTCAGGTCGAAGCCGGTTTTGTGGCGGAAGGCATCGGTGGCTTCAACCAGGGTAAAGGCCGGTGCCAGCAGTTTTTCCAGGGCCTGGCTGAGCAACCACAGGTCGCCGCGGTCGTCGCCGCGCAACCACAGCCACAAGTCGTGCTGGGTGCACGGGTTGTCCACCGCAGCCGTCAGCTGCGGAAACGCACGCAAACCCTCGATGCTACGACCCAGCGCTTGCACCAGCGGCGCACCGAACCCGGCCACCACGCGGCTGCCATCGACCTGCTGTTGCAATACGTCAAGCACACCAGGCAGCGCGGCCGGCGTGTGCAAGGTGAAGAACAGGTGACGGGCTTGTGCTGGAATCGGGGCGGCGAGAACGCCTGGCTGGAATTGCATTGGTGATCGGATCCTTAAGTAAAGCGTGAATGCTACTGCCTGGCGCCTGGGTCCACAAGGATCAGCGGGGAGCGGACTACACGGCTCAGAATCCTCGCCTACACTGCCGTTCATCCCTTTTTTGTGAGCCTCCGACATGACTGCATCGCCACTGCTCAGTGCTTTTCTGCCGATTGCCTTGGGCTTCATCATGCTGGGACTGGGCCTGACCCTGACCCTGGCCGATTTCGCCCGCGTGGTGAAATTCCCCAAACCGGTACTGATCGGCCTGGCCTGCCAGATTCTGCTCCTGCCTTTCATCTGCTTTCTGATCGCCAAAGGTTTCGGCCTGGCTCCCGCGTTGGCAGTAGGCCTGATGCTGCTGGCGGCCTCCCCTGGCGGCACCACGGCCAACCTGTTCAGTCACCTGGCCCATGGTGATGTGGCCTTGAACGTGACCCTGACTGCGGTCAACTCGCTGATTGCGATCCTGACCATGCCGCTGCTGGTAAACCTGTCGCTGGCCTACTTCATGACCGCCGACCAGGCCATTCCCCTGCAATTTGCCAAGGTGCTGCAGGTGTTCGCCATTGTCCTGGTGCCGGTGGCCATCGGCATGCTGATCCGCCGCCTGGCACCGGGGTTTGCCGCGCGCATGGAGCGGCCGATGAAGATCATTGCCGCGCTGTTTCTGGTGTTCACCATCGTCCTGGCGATGGTCAAGGACTGGCAGACGGTCGTTGACTACGCCCCGGTGGTGGGTGGTGCGGCACTGTTGTTCAACCTGCTGAGCCTGGGCATCGGCTACTGGCTACCGCGCTTGCTGCAGATCCCCAAACGCCAGGCGATTGCCATCGGCATGGAGATCGGCATCCACAACGGCACCCTGGCCATTGCCCTGGCACTTGCGCCGAGCTTGCTGAACAACTCGACCATGGCGATTCCGGCGGCTATTTACAGTTTGATCATGTTCTTCACGGCAGCGGGGTTTGGCTGGTGGGTGAGTCGCGGGCATGACACCGTCCCGGTAGGAGCGGGCTTACCCCGCGAGCACCTGTAGGATCAACCATCGTGCAATGCATCAAGTAGCGCCACAACCTGCCCCAAACGAGTGTCCGCCATGAGCGAATTCATCTACTGCCATCCCAGCCACAACCGCGCAACCGACTACCGCCACATTCGCGTCACCCCCAGCACCGGGGCCCTCGGCGCCGACGTCGAGGACCTCGACCTGAACCGCCTGGACGCCACCGGCTTCGCCGAATTGCGCCAGGCGCTGCTTGCGCACAAGGTGCTGTTCATCCGCGAGCAGAACCTCAGCATCGCGGACCTCGAGCGGGTCACCCTGCAGTTTGGCGAGTTCGGCCGCGAGCCCTACGTGACCACCATGGCGGACCATCCACACGTGGTGCACGTGGTCAAGGAAGCCGACGAGAAAGCGCCCTTCGTGTTCGGCGGCGCCTGGCACAGCGACTGGACTTTCCAGGAACGCCCGCCGGCCTTCACCCTGCTCTACGGCCACGACATCCCGCCTTACGGTGGCGATACCTGCTACGCCAACCTGGCGCTGGCCTATGAATGGCTGTCACCGGGCATGCAGGCGCTGCTGGACAACCTCGATGCGCTGCACAGCCCTGAGCGGGCCTACGGGGTCGGCGCCAACCACAATGCTTTGCTGGAAAACATGGCAATCCACTATGGCCGCGATACCTCACAGGACCTGCGCAGCCACCCACTGGTGACCCGCCATCCGGAAACCGGCAAGAAGGTGCTGTTCATCAACCCCGCCTACACCACAGGTATCCAGGGATTGCGCACGGAAGAAGCCAAGCCGCTGCTCGACTACCTGTTCAACCTGGCCACCGCACCAGCCTTCACCTGCCGCATGCGCTGGCGCCAGGGAACCCTGGCCATCTGGGACAACCGCAGCACCTGGCACCTGCCGATCGCCGACTACCACGGCATGCGCCGCGAGATGTTCCGTACGACGGTTGTCGGTGAGGTACCCAGTCGGTGAAGTAGAAAACCTGTAGGAGCGGGCCTTGCCCCGCGATCTGCCGCAAAGCGGCAGTAAACCCGAGCGACGCGGTGAATCATAAGTATCGCGAACTCAGGATTTGCGGCCGCTACGCGCCCGATCGCGGGACAAGGCCCGCTCCCACCGGGTGGCTCGGCTAGAGGCTTTGCAATGCATCTTCCAGCGCGCCGATGGCTGCTTCGACCTCGGCCACAGCGTGCTCGAGTTGCGCAAACGAAACCTGAGGGTCCAGGCAAGCGGCTTCCAGTTGCCGACAGCGTTCAACCAGTTGCTCGCCCTTGACCACCCGCGCCGCGCCCTTGATTCGATGCGCCAGGTGGGTGAGCTTGTCGGTGTCCCCTGCTTGCAGCAATGCCTTCAACGCCTGGCAGTCTTTGCGGTTGTTGTTGATCAGCTCGTTGAGTATCTGGTGAAACTTCACCGGCTCACTACTGATCAGCAACTCCAGAGGGCCCAGGTCGACCAGGCGCAATACTTCAGGGGCCGGTATCAACGGCTCTGACGACAAATGGACAAGCTCTGGAGTGTCCGTCTCATACCCCGGCTGAAGGGCCAGCAGACGGGCGTCCAGCTCATCCAGACCAATGGGTTTGATCAGACAATCGATCATCCCGGCCTGGATGCACAGGTCGATCTCTTCCGGTTGCGCGTCGGCGGTCAGGCCGATGATCACCGTCGCTTCCAGCCCCTGTTCCTGTTCGGTCTTACGGATCGCCCGGGTGAGGTCGACGCCATTCATCACCGGCATATGGCAGTCGGTAATAATGATATCGAAGGGTTGCTCGCTCCAGCGCTCGTACGCCACCTGGCCATTTTCCGCCTCACAGACTTCATGGCCAAGAAAGCTCAATTGCTCACGCAACACCTGGCGATTGATCCGGTGGTCATCCACCACCAACACTTGCAGTTGGTACCTCGGCTGGGCCTGGATCAACGCAGGCACCTGGCGCACATCAATGTGTTCAAGCACTTGCAGGCGCATTTCAACATCTATCCGGGTACCACGCCCCAGGGTACTGGTCAGGGTCACCCTGCCGCCCATCATTTCGCACAGCGAGCGGCAGATCACCAGGCCGAGGCCCGTACCTTCGGTTTGCTGCACATTGCGCTGGGCCTGGACGAAAGGTCTGAACAGGCGTTGCTGATCGCCAGAACTGATGCCAACGCCTGTGTCTTCGACGCTGAGGTTGACATTGAGCAGGCTGTCGTTGACCAAAAGACCGGAAATGCTGATCTTGATCGAACCCTCTTCTGTGAACTTGATGGCATTGCTGACCAGATTGGAAAGGATCTGCTTGAAACGCAGAGCATCGATCAACACATCACAGTTAATGCTCGAGTCGATGTCGAGGATCAGGCTCAAACGTTTCTGTCGGGCCAGTCCTTCGAACACCCTGGCCACCGATTCGACCAACTCGCGCAGGTTGGCACGTTTGGGCGACAGGCTCAGGCGTCCGGACTCGATGCGCGCGATATCGAGGATGTCGCCGATCAGCTCCAGCAGGCTTTTTGCCGAGGTATGGGCGATTTCAATGCTGGCGCGGTCGATCGGTTTGCTATCGGCACGCTTGAGTGCGAGTTCAAGGATGCCGATGACGGCATTCATAGGCGTACGAATTTCATGACTCATGGTCGCCAGGAAGCTGGTCTTGGCGCGGCTGGCGTCGTCGGCCAGGTTCTTCGCTTCCTGTAGCTGCTCAATCAACTGGCGGTGTTCGGTGATATCCAGCCAACCGCAGATGACGCCCTTGGTGACGCCTTGCGAATCCTGGAACGGCTGCACCCAGTGGTTGATCCACACTTCCCGGCCTTGCAACTGAATGGCATGCACCGACTCGATCGTCTGACCGTCGCGCATGGCCTGCAGGTAGTTGCGATGAAAGTCCGGCAGGCTCTCGAAATTCTCCTTGGGTAACTGGCGCACCGTTTTGTTCAGCACCTGCTCGGCGCTCAGGCCGACGCTTTTCAGGTAGCTGCGGTTGCACGACAGCATGCGCCCTTTGAGGTCACGCACATACAGTGGTGGCGGCATGCAGTCGGTGAGTGTTTCGACAAACTGCAGTTGATCGTTGAGCATGCGTTCGGCCTTGAGCCGCGCCTTGATCTGCCGACGCAGATAAACCACCCAGACCAGCGACAGCAGCAGCAACAACGCGGCACCGGCGATAATTTCAACGATCACCCGCTGGTAATTTATCCAGGTCTGGCCGCTCATACCGGGTGGCGAGCGCCAGCGGTTGGAGATCGCATTGAGCTCATCCGGGGCAATGCTCTGCAGGACCTTGTCAATGATCGATTGCAGTTCAACATCGCTGCGACGCATCGCAAAGTTCGTCGTGGACGGCCCGACATCAAGCACCCGGTTGATCACCAATTGGTCGCGAAACAAGCGTTCAATGTAATAACGCGCTGCCGGCAACGCCACCATGGCGGCATCGGCGTCGCCCTTGTAGAGCATGTTCATCGTATCCAGCGTGGTGCCGGCTTCTATCACCGCTGCTTCGGGGTAGCGCTTGCGTAGCTGTTGCATAGCCACATGCCCGGAGGGAATCGCCACCCGCTTGTCGATCAGACTCTCCAGCTTGCCTTGCTGCTCCCGGCTGCTGAGCAACACAAAGGGGCTATCGATCAGTGACCTGGAAAAGCGCAGGTATGCCTCACGCTCGGGACTGGCGGTCATCAAGGCCAGATCAGCCTCGTTTTTATGCAGCGTCTCGATCATTTGCGGGTAACCGCCGCTACGCAGAACGATCTCGAAATGCAGGCCCGTACTGAGGGTTATCACTTCGAGCAGGTCAGCGATGCCGCCGGAAAAAACCCCGTTCGAGTCGAAGTAGGCACCCGGTGCCATGTCGTCATTGATCACCAGTCGCGCTACCGGGTTGCGCTGGATCCAGCGCAACTGCTCTACGGTGAGGTCTACGGGTTCTTCACTGGGGATGAAGCTGTTGCCGACCCAGCGCTTGGCCAGGTTGCGCAACTGATCGTCGCCGATAGCCTCGATAGCAACATTGATGAGCCGCTGCAAACGTGTGTTATCCGTGCGCAACGCATAACTGTAGCCGCCTACCGCCAGGTCACTGAAACGCTCAAAGCGCAAGTAGCCATAGAACGCACGATTGATGCGGTAGTAGGCGCTGTAGAGATCGTCCAGATAAACGTCGGCTTGACCGAAGGCGGCTGCGGCAATCGCCTTGTCATGGTCGGCATACACCCGTAGGTCGGCCCTGGGATAGCGTTGTTTCAACTCGGCACTGTGTTCATTGGTGATCGCTACACGCAAACCGGTAAGGTTCACCGATGAATGCCGTGGTTCGGCGCTGCGCTTGAACAGGGCCAGGCGGTCCCGGGCGTAGGGCTTGCTGAGCAGCAGATCCTCGCGCGGCGCAAGGCTACCGTGGCGGCTGATGACGTCGACGCGTCCCTCTTGCAAGGCCCTCTCGGCATCGTCTTCGTTGACAAAAGAAACGATTTTTACTTTCAAGCCCAGTAACTGCGCGACCAGAGCGGTTGCATCGGCGCTGATACCCTCGTACTGGTGGTCTTGGGCATTGACCGAATACGGCGCTGACTCGCTGGACGACACGCCAACCCTGAGCTCGGCCTTGTGCCGCAGCCAATGCCAGTCTTCGGTGGAAATTTCAATATCGTGGCGATCGATACGCAGCTGGCTGGACAGCACCTGCGGGGCCAGGGGCAACGATGCAGCCACAACCGCAGCGCTACTGGAAAGCAGGCAGATGAACAGGCAGAAAGAACGTAAATACATGCGAGATCAGAGACCGTAAGAGCCGGTGGAGTACGGGAGCCAGTGGGTTGAAGACAGTTCATCCAGAAACACGGCGAGATGCTGGATAGCCGTCTTGGCTGGTGCAATGATAAATCAAAGCCGTTGCCGTCGTTCACTCATCAGTGCCTGCCCCTCCCGTGGCTTGCGCCTGCGCCATGCAAAAGTCGATAAAGTGACTTTCCGGCATGGGTCGGGCAAACAGAAAGCCCTGGGCAAGGGTGCCACCCAGTTCAATCAGGCGTGCTTGCTGCTCCACCGTCTCTACGCCTTCAAGGACCAGCGTTATATCCAGCGCCCGCGCCAACGCCACTGAACAGCTGATGATCGCGGCGCTTCGGGGTTGGCTTTGCATTTTGTGCACGAACGTGCGGTCGAGCTTGATCTGGTTGAACGGCAGCTCACTGAGCCGATCCAGAGAAGAATACCCTGCACCAAAGTCGTCCATGGCCAAGCCACAGCCGAGCATGCGCAGCCGCACCAGGTTCTCCAGGCTATTGGCAGGCGCACTGAGAAGACCGGATTCGGTAATCTCGAACATCACCCTGCCCGGCGCTACCCGGGCGCGCTTGAGCAGCACCGGTATGCGTTCGGTCAGGGTGTTACAGGCCAATTGTCCAGGGTGCAGGTTGAACGCCAGGTTGACCACCCGCCCTTGCGCCGCCAGCTGTTGGTGCAGCGCCAAGCCCTGTTCAAACAGATGCCAGAACATTCGGTCGATCAGATTGTGCTGTTCCATTACCGTCAGAAAATGCGCAGGCGACAGCACGCCCCACTGTGGATGGGTCCAGCGCGCCAATACTTCCGCCCCGACCAGACGTTGCCCCTCAAGGGTGACTTTGGGTTGGTAGTACGCCTCGAACTCGCCATTATCCAGGCCACGCTGTACGTCGCTTGGAGACGGTAGCTCCGCGGGTGACAGCAACCTTGGCACAGCGTTGCGGTGTGCGTGGTAACGCTTGACCAGCGGGCTGAAACCCTCCAGGTGAAACGGCTTGCCCAGATCACCCAGATACGTCAGCCCGAGGCAGTGGATCATCGCCACAGTGGCCTGACGCAATATCGGGTCCAGTTCGCTGCACAGCACCACCGCCCCGACTTTGCCACTGCTGCTGGCATGACGCAGAAAGGCCAGGCCATCCATACCGGTCATTTTCAGGTCACAAAGAACAATATCGACAAAGCTGCTGGCAGCCAGCATCGCCATGGCTTGATCACCGTCCGCCGCTTGCAAGACAGGACTCGATAGGTGTTTTTCCAGGGCGGTCACGGTGACGAGGCGCTGGAAGGGTTCATCCTCCAGGACCAGAACAGTCAAATCTTGCATTGCAGGTCTACACGCAAAATGGGAGGGAGCAGTGTGCGAGACCCACTTCCGACATCTCCATGGGAGATTTCTCATGCTTCCTAGGAAATTTCCTAAGGTAGACTACAAGAATGTACAGCCCCGCCCTGCCCGGCTAATGGTGTTAACCTTTTACAGCCCAGGTTGTACCGTTCCGTAACAAGCGTTTTCTCAAGGTAAAAATCACACTATGCATAGCGTTCTGATAGTTGACGATCATCCGGTCATTCGACTTGCCGTCAGGGTCCTGCTGGAAAAGCACGGCATGCGCGTGGTGGGTGAAGCAGACAATGGACTCGATGCTGTTCAGCTGGTGCGCGACCTGACGCCACAAGTGGTCGTCCTCGATATTGGTATTCCCAAACTGGACGGGTTTACTGTTATCTCTCGTATCAAAGCCCTGAATGTGCGCAGCGAAATACTGATACTGACTTCGCAACCGGCCGATTCGGTGTGCCGACGCTGTATTCAGCTGGGCGCGCGCGGATTCGTCAATAAAGAAGAAGACCTCGGCAGCCTGATCACCGCGATCAAAGCCGTGGACGCCGGTTATACCTTCTTTCCCGCCCTGACCTTTGACAGTGTCAATCCGGCGGAGCAACTGACTGAGCGCGAACAGATTCAATCGCTGACCGACCGGGAAGTAACAGTATTGCAGTATCTGGCTCAGGGTTACTCCAATAAGCAGATTGGGGAAATGCTCTTTCTCAGCAATAAGACGGTCAGCACCTACAAAACCCGGCTATTGCAAAAACTGGGCGCTACTTCACTGGTCGATCTTGCCGAGTTCGCCAAACGCAATGCATTGACTCCCTGAGCGACACTCAATGACCCTGTAGGAAATTTCCTAGGCCTGCGTCGGCAACGTCCTACTCACTTCTTCCCTGCTCACTCCTAGACTTATCCCAGCTCAACGGTGCACAGATACCGCAGCTGAAAGAGTGTTCCTTTGAGTCCCCTTCAAGGACATCAATTTATAACTAGGAGTGTGAAATGAAACTTAGTACGTTGGCCGGCGCGATCATGGCAGTTTCCCTTGCAGCAACTTCTGCTGTCAGTGTTGCCAAGGATCAGGGGCACGGTGTCATTACCTTCAAGGGCGCAATTATTGATTCGCCGTGCTCCATCGCTCAAGAGTCGCAATACCAGACGGTCGACATGGATCAAATCTCCAACGTCGCCCTGAAAAACGGCGGCAAATCCAACCCGACCCCCTTCAAGATCGAGCTGCGCGGCTGTGAGCTGGGCGCCCTGAAGGCGGCCACCGCGACCTTTACCGGTTCGCCTTCGTCCAACCCTGACCTGCTGGCGCTCAAAGGTACTGCCCAAGGTGCCAGCCTGGCCATCGCCGACCACACCGGCGCGCTGATCAAGCTTGGCAATGCTTCGCCTGCACAGACGCTGTCCAATGGCGACACCTATCTGCAGTTCAATGCCTACCTGCAGGGCGACATGGTTGCCCCGGAAGGCGGCGGCGAAAGCACTGCGGCCGAAATCGTACCGGGCGACTTCGAGACCTTCGCCAACTTCACCCTCGCTTATCAGTAACGTCTAACGTCACTGAAGTACCCCGCAGTACGCACAAACTGCGTACTGCGGGGGAGCTAGCGGAGGTCTAAATGATTCGTTCAACCGCGCTGCTGCTGATGCCGCTGTTTCTGTACGCCTGGGGCCAGCCCGCCAGTGCTGCTGAGCCGCCGATTGGCGGCGCACTCAAGGGGCGCGTGCAACTGGCCGGGAGCATTGTCGATAGTGCCTGCAGCATCCGCGTGGGTAATGACAATCAGACCGTGGCGTTTAAACCCACCGCACTTAATGGGTTAGTGAGCGGCGATAGTTCATCTCAACAATCCCTGAGCATCCATATCAGCGATTGCATCAGTTCCAGTGCGTCCCGCAATAGCGAGCCTGCACAGCGTTTCAAGCTGGCGTTCGAAGGTGAAGCGGAAGGTAAATACTTCGGTATTCAAGGCGGCGCACAAGGCATTGCATTACAGATAAAAGATGAACAAGGAAAGTTGATTTCACCCGGCATGTTACTTGAGCACAGCTCGCTGTCTAGCGACAGCCTGATGCTTAATTACTCGCTGTCACTCGTCGGTAGCGGTCATGCACTGGAAGCAGGCGATTATCACGCCACGATCAAGCTGAGCATTCAGCACTTCTGAACTGCAGACACTCAGTGTGCAGTGTCGCTCAAGGATTTAGTCACGTGAATCACCGTAAGGTACTGGCTACCACGGCGCTGTGTTGTGCCGCGACGTGGGCAAGTGCAGCCGAAGAATTCCAATTCAACACCGATGTACTTGACCTCAAGGATCGCGAGAACCTTGATCTTGGGGTGTTTGCTTCGGCCAACTTCATCATGCCCGGCCAATACAGCCTGATGGTACACGTGAACCGCGATACGTTGACGGAGTTCCCGGTTGATTATTTCCCGAACGCGGATAATCCGAAAAGCAGCGTGGCCTGTCTTTCGCCGGCATTGGTCGAAGAACTGGGTTTGAAAGAATACGTCGTCAAGTCGCTGACCTGGTGGCGCGACGGCACCTGCCTGGACCTCAGTAGCGTTCCGGGCATGCAGGCCCGTGGCAACCTGGGCACTTCCGCGCTGTACCTGAGCATCCCCCAGGACCAGCTGGAATACACCGCGCCCAACTGGGACCCGCCCTCGCGCTGGGACGAAGGCATTTCCGGGGTGCTGTTCGACTACAACCTCAACGCCCAGACCACCGAGCGCAAGCGCGGTAAAGGTCGTAGCGACAACCTCAGCGGCAACGGCACCGCCGGCATCAACCTGGGCGCCTGGCGCTTGCGCGGCGACTGGCAGAGCCAGATGCAACGCAGTGACGACCAGCCGTCCCAAAACGATTTCGCCTGGAGCCGTTTTTATGCGCTGCGCGCCGTGCCGTCGCTGCGCTCGAACCTGATCGTCGGCGAAGACTACCTGGACTCCAACCTGTTCGGCAGTTTCCGCTACACCGGCGTCAACCTGAGCAGCAACGACAACATGCTGCCGCCCAACCTCAGGGGCTATGCCCCGGAAGTCAGCGGCGTGGCCCGCACCAACGCGCGGGTGGTGATTCGCCAGCAAGGCCGGGTGCTGTATGACACCCAGGTGCCGCCGGGCGCATTTCGTATTCAGGACCTTAACGATGCGGTCTCCGGCCAACTTGATGTGCGCGTCGAAGAGCAGGACGGCAGCGTCCAGGAATTTCAGATGGACACCGCCAGCATCCCCTACCTCACCCGTCCAGGCACGGTGCGCTACAAGCTGGCCGCTGGTAAACCCTCCGACTGGGAACATCAGATGGATGGCCCGGCCTTCACTACCGGTGAATTTTCCTGGGGGGTGAGCAACGGTTGGTCGTTGTATGGCGGCGGCCTCGGCGCCAAGGACTATGGCTCGCTGGCTGTCGGTGTGGGTCGCGACCTGATGGCGTTCGGCGCGCTGTCGTTCGACGTCACCCAGTCGCGGGCGACCCTGCCGGAGCGCGACACCCTCAGCGGCAAGTCCTACCGTGCCAGCTATTCCAAGCGTTTCGACGAGTACGACAGCCAGGTCACCTTCGCCGGTTACCGGTTCTCCGAGGAGAACTACCTGAGCATGAACGAGTTCATCGAAGCCCGGCGTGGCAGCCAGCCCCTGAACCAGAGCAAGGAGCTGTACACCGCAACCTTGAGCAAACAGTTTCGCGATTCGGCGCTGAGCGTGTACTTGAACTACAACCACCAGACTTACTGGAACAGCCAGACAAGCGACCGCTACAGCCTGTCGTTGTCGCGCTATTTCGATGTCGGTGGTTTGAAGAACCTCAGCCTGTCGCTGACCGCGTACCAGAACAAGGGGAACGGCACCTCCGATGACGGCGCCTACCTGTCGGTCAGCATCCCCTGGGGCAGCACCAGCTCGTTCAGCTACAGCTCGTCGGTCAACCGCGGCGATACCACCCATAGCCTGAGTTACTACGACCGTATCGATGAGCGCAACCACTACATGCTCAGCGCCGGCAAGGCCTCAAGTGGTGAAACGGCCAGCGGCTATCTGTCCCATGACGGCAATCAGGCGCAGGTCGTTGCCAGCGCCAGTTACCAGGCCGGTGAGTACACCTCGGCCGGATTGAGCCTGCAAGGCGGCGCCACCCTCACAGGCCAGGGCGCGGCCCTGCACCGCAGCAGCATCATGGGCGGCACCCGACTGCTGGTCGACACCCAGGGCGTGGCCGACGTACCGGTACGCGGCAACGGCGGGACTACCCGCACCAACCGTTTCGGCAAGGCAGTAGTCACCGACGTCAACAGCTACTACCGCAATCAGGCCAGCATCGTGCTGGACGACCTGGCCGACGATGTCGAAGCCACCCAGTCCATCACCCAGGCGACCCTGACCGAAGGGGCGATTGGCTACCGCCGGTTCGACGTTATTGCCGGGCACAAGGCCATGGTCATCATTCGCATGGCCGACCGCAGTGCACCGCCTTTCGGTGCCACCGCGCAGAACCGCCGCGGCCAGGAAACCGGCATCGTCGGTGAAGAAGGATCGACTTACCTGAGCGGCATGAAGCCGGGCGAAACCATGTCGCTGCATTGGGGTGGCAGTTCGCGTTGCCGTTTCACCCTGCCCGACCAGGTGGTATCGCCTGAACGACAACTGGAGCTGCTGTGCCAGCCCGTCAGCGAGGCGGACAACCGCGCCGCTTAATCTATTTGCAACAGGTACCTTTATGAACACCAGCTTCAAGCGCAATACCCTGCCCCTGCTCGCCCTGATCGGCGCGTGTACGGCACAAACCAGCCTGGCCGCCGTGTCGCTGGACCGCACCCGGGTAATTTTCACCGGCAGCGAGAAATCGGTCAGCCTCAGCGTCAGCAATCAGAATACCCAATTGCCCTATCTGGCCCAGGCCTGGATCGAGAATGAGCAGGCCGAGAAGATCACCAGCCCACTGGTGGTGGTGCCACCGATTCAGCGCCTGGAAGCCGGGGCCAACAGCCAGGTGAAGATCCAGGGCCTGCCCGAACTGGGCCAGTTGCCTCAGGACCGCGAGTCGCTGTTCTACTTCAACCTGCGCGAGATTCCGCCACGCAGCGATAAACCCAATACCTTGCAGATTGCCCTGCAAACGCGGGTCAAGCTGTTCTATCGCCCTGCGGCGATCGCCCCGAGAGCCGGGATCAACGCAGCGCCCTGGCAGGAAAAGCTGACCCTGACCCGGCAGAACGACCGCTACCTGGTGAACAACCCGACGCCCTACTACGTCACGCTGATCGATGCCACGCCCAACCTCAAGGCCACCAGCGCAACCGACTTCAAACCCCTGATGATCGAGCCCAGGGGCCAGCTTGATCTGGGGGTGAGCAGCAAGGCGCTGGGCGACAGGCCAGTGCTGACCTACGTCAATGACTACGGCGGCCGCCCGCAGCTGCAGTTCAGCTGTGCGGCAAGCACCTGCACCGCCAGCCCCGTCGCCAGCAAACGCTGATATCCGATGATCCATCCACCTGAGGGCAAATCATGATGCCTGGAAGCCGTAGCTGTCTTGCCGCCTTGCTCTGCAGCGCCAGTGTCTCGACCTTGTCTCACGCCGCTGGCAGCCCTGCGCAGACGGCCGAGTTCCAGGTTATCGGTACCTTGCTTGAAAGCGCCTGCTACCTGGATCCCAGCTCCGCCTATCAGACCTTGTCGCTGGGCGATCTGAGTACTGCCCGCCTGGTGCGCATCGGCGATCAGGGCACGCCTGTGGCCCTGCACCTCAAGCTGCAAGGCTGTGTGCGCAGCGACGGTGGCCGCCGTGATGAGCAACAGGGCACCCTGGTCTGGAGCGCGATCGAGCCGGTGGCAGCGCTGGCCTTCAACGCAGTGGCCGATGCGGATACCCCAGAGCTGATCAAGGTAGTCGGCGCCGAGGGCTTCGGCCTGCGTCTGCTTGATGTCCAGGGCAACGACGTACGCCTGGGCCGCACCGCCCCGGCCTGGTTCGTCTCGCCCGGCGACAGCCAGCTGACCTATTACATCCGCCCTGAGCGCACCGCGGCGCCATTGCGCGCGGGCGCCTTCCGCGCCAGCCTCAATGTGAACCTGGCGTATGACTGAGGCCCCTGCAATGACTGTCGCACGTCGCGCACTGCTGGCCACGCTGCTTGGCTGGGCATCCATGACCCAGGCTAACGAGCAGATGGTGGTGACCATCAAAGGTGTCGTCTATGCGGCGATTCCTTGCGTGATCAATAGAAACGCGCCCATCAGTGGCCCCTTTGGCGATGTGCAGACCGCCGGCATCGATGGCAACTACAAGACCATCACCCTGGAGTACGCACTCGATTGCAGCCGCTCGGCGAGCAACGAGCTGCGTATGCAGGTGCGCGGTGACTCTGCTTTCGATCCGGCACTGCTGAGGGTCCGCGAGCATGACAACCTCGGCATCGCCCTGATAAAGGACGGTCACCGACTTGCGGTCAATACCTGGGAGGACTTCGACACGCGCAAACAGCCGGTGCTGCAAGCCGTGCTGGTCAAACGTGAAAACAGCGAAATCAAGGCCGGCGCGTTCAACGCCAGCGCAACCCTGGTGGTGGATTATCGATGAACACCCTCTATCGCAGGCTGGCAATACTCTCAGTCGCAGCCCTGCCCCTGCCATGCATTGCTGCGGACAACCTGCAGTTCAGCGGCACCCTGCTGGCCCCGCCCGGCTGCACCGTCAGCGACAAGGGTGGGCGTATCGAGGTGCGCTTCGAGCGCAATATCGCCGTCAACCGCATCGATGGCGAACTCTACCGCCAGGCGATTCCCTATCAGATCGAATGCCCGGGTGCCGCCAACGCGGGCATCACCTGGCACATGCGTCTGACCCTCAAGGGCGCAGACGCCCATTTCGAACCTGCGGCGCTGAAAACCTCGGTAAACGACCTGGGCATCAAGGTACTGCTTGGCGGTACCCCACTGATTCCCAATCAACCCCGAGAGATCGATGTCAACGCATCGACACCGCCGGTGCTGGAAGCCGTACCGGTAAAACTTACCGGGGCGGCGCTGCCCAGCACTGACTTTACCGCTTCGGCGCTGCTGATGGCCGAGCTCTACTAGGAGGATCTATGGGCAAGTGGGCCATGACCCTGAGCGCTTGGGTCGCCGCCAGCCTCTGGTTGCCTGCGCTACAGGCAGCAGAAGACAACCTGTACTTCTCCGGCACCCTGGTGAATGAGCCTTGCGTGCTGGCCGAGGAAGACGAGTTGATCAAACTGGACTTCAAAAGCGTGATCGACAAAGACCTCTACCTCAACGGCAGAACCAAGGGACGCCCCATCGAGCTGCGCCTGAAAAACTGCGACCTGGACGTCGGTAAACGCATGGTCAGCATCACCTTCAGCGGTAACGAAAGCAGCGAACCGCCGGGGCTACTGGTGCTTCAGAGCACCACCGTACAAGGCCTGCTGGTGGGGCTGGAGACAACGGGTGGCACGGCATTGCCGTTGCACAAGAGCCACCGCATGGGCGAATTGGCCAGTGGCGATAACCTGATCAGTTTCAATGCTTACCTGCAAGGCGAACCCGAGACCATAGCCAATCGCAGCCTTGGGTTGGGCGACTTCGAAGCCTCCATGACCTTTGCCTTGAGTTACGAGTGATCACCATGAAAAACCTTGCACCACTGCGCTGCGCAACGCCCTGGCAGCGGTCCTGCTCTGCGCCAGCGCACTTCAGGCACAGGCCATCATCATTACAACAACGGACACTCAGATGGCCTGAACACCCCCGCTGGATATCACCTCGACCTTGAGTACCCGCGGAACAGTGACCCCGGGGCCGTTTCCGGCTCCACGGTGATCACTGTTTCTGCGCCTTGAGCTGTGGTGTGTGTCTGTATGTCTGTGGGAGCGGGCTTGCCCCGCGATGCGATGTGACTTGGAAATCGCATCGCGGGGCAAGCCCGCTCCCACCGTATGGTGTGTTAACGCATAGCCAACTGCATCGACATCTGCCGGCGGCGATACGCCGAATCCCGGCTCGCCAGCCAGTAATACAGCGGCGAGGTCACCAGCAGACCAACCAGCCACGACAGGTCGGCACCATCGATATACGCCGAGACCGAACCGACATACAACGGCGTATTCATGAACGGAATCTGCACCACAATACCGATGGCATAAGCCAGCAACGCCTGCGGGTTGTAGCGGCCATAGATACCGCCATCAACGCGGAAGATCGAATCGATGTCGTACTTGCCCTTGTGAATCGCATAGAAGTCGATCAGGTTGATCGCCGTCCACGGCACCAGCACCACCAACAGGGCCAGGACCATATCGACAAAGTGCCCGATAAAGTCCGCCGAGGCGCCAATCGCCGCTACACAGCAGCCACTGAGCACCACCAGCGACAGCACTGCACGGCTTTTGGCGGTCGGAATCCAGCGGTGGGCGAAAGTCTGCACCAGGGTGATCAGTGAAAGCACCGCGCCATACAGGTTAAGCGCGTTATGGCTGATCACGCTGAGCAGGAACAGCACCAGCATCAGCGGGCCAATGCTGCCGGTGGCCAGTTTGACCGCATCCATGGTGTCCATGCCTGCCGGAGTGGCCAGCACTGCCACCGCACCGAACACGAACGACAGGCTCGAACCCAACGCCGAACCCAGGTAGGTAGCCCAGAAGGTCGAAGCCACACCAACGTCCTGCGGCAGGTAGCGCGAATAGTCCGAGACATACGGGGCAAAGGCGATCTGCCAGAGCGCCGCCAGCGATACGGTGGCCAGCCAGCCGGAAATGTTGAAGCTGCCACGGGTGAGGAAGTCAGCGGTCTGGATGTGGGTGAGGATGTAGCCGAAACCCAACACGATGCCCACGCCCAGCACCCAGGTGCCAATACGGTTGAGCACATGGATGAAGCGGTAGCCAATGATGCCGATGATCCCTGATCCCAGGGCGCCAATGACGATACCCACCGGCACCGGCACGCTGTCGACTACGCCATGCAGCGACTTGCCGGCCAGGACAATGTTGGAAGCGAAAAAGCCGATGTACATCACCCCGGCAATCACCACCACCAGCAGTGCACCCAAGGAGCCGAACTGGGCCCGGCTCTGGATCATCTGCGGAATGCCCATCTGCGGGCCTTGCGCCGAATGCAGCGCCATCAGCACGCCGCCGACCAGATGGCCAACGAGGATGGCGATGATGCCCCAGACCAGGTTCAGCCCGAACAGCTGCACGCCCAGGGCGCCGGTAACAATCGGCAGCGGCGCGATGTTGCCGCCGAACCAGAGGGTAAACAGATCTCTCACCTTTCCATGGCGATCTTGTGGGGGCACGTATCCGATCGTGTGTTTTTCGATAAGCGGAGCGGATGTTGCGGTGGTCATGACGAACTCCAAGGCAAGGATGAGTACGTGGACGTACTTCGATCGCGCCGGCACGAAAGGCGCTTTCTTGTAGGAGTGATCATGAGCAATGCGCGAAGCCAGGAAAATTACTAAATATGTTCCTTCAGACCTTAAAAAATATTGCCGGGCGCTTTTTTCGTCTGCAGAGCACGCGGCGGCGCGCCATAAGTGCGGCGGAACAAACGGCTGAAATGCGCTTGATCGTAGAAACCCAGGTCCAGGGCAATTGCGCTCAATGACTGGCCCGCCAGCACCCGTGGCAAGGCGCGTTCCAGACGCAGCTGGGTCAACCATTGTTGGGGTGGCAGCCCACAATGGTTGCGAAAGCGGCGCAGCAGTTGCCAGGGGCTCAAATCGACGAACGCGGCCATTTCTTCAAGACCTGGCGGCTGATCCAGGCGTGATTCCAGCCAGTCGCGCAGCTGTCGCCAACGCTGCGGATCGAAGCCGTTGCCGGGCTCACTGACCTTGAGGGTCGAACCCAGCCCGAGCAACAACGCCAGGGCTTCCCACAGCTGGCTCTGAAATGCCAGCGAGTCCTGCTGCTGATGCAAACCATTGAGTAGCTGTTGCAGCTGCGGATGACGTAACTGCGCGGCGTTGAGGACCGGCAAGCCCTGACGGCCGTCGCTCAAGTCACGACTGACACCGGCCAGCCAACCCGGGTCAAGGGTCAGGATGCGAATGCCATAGCCCTGGTCGTTGGCACTGGCGCCGTCGTGAACGTGCTCCGGCGCCATCAGCAGGATGTCCCCTGCTCCGGCCAGCTGCTGCTCGCCGCCCGCGGCATAGCGCTGCTGGCCGGCGACCATCAGGCCGATGTGATACTCCAGGTGAAAGTGCCGCGGAAAGGCAAATTGCTGGTAGCGCGCATCGATCAGGCGTACGCCTGGATGCCCGGGGGCTTGATGGATGACGCTATCCAACTAGCAAGCCGCCCGCCACTGGCGGATCTGATCGATGGTCGCGGTGACGCCGCCACAGACGATCACCAGCACCTTCTGGTGCTGCTTGAGCGCTGCTGTTGGCGCATAAGCCAGGGCCAACGCCGCACCGCAGGCCGGTTCGACCAGAATGCGCTGGTCAGCAAGGAACCGCTCGCAAGCATCGAGTGCCTCGCGGTCGCTGATCACGTGGCTATGCACCGGACGCTCCTGCGTCCACTGGAATGCACGCTGGCACACCTGCTTGGCTGCCAGGGAGGTGGCCACAGTGTTGACGCTGTCCAGCGCGACCAGCTGCTTCTGTGCCATGGCGGCGGCCAGCGAGGCCGCACCTGCGGTTTCTACCGCGAACACCGGCACCTGCCCCCAAGCGTTGCGGGCCAGGCCTTCGCAAACGCCGGAGAACAAACCGCCGCCGCCAACCGAGAGCACCACGGCATCCGGCTTGAGGCCGCTGGCGGCGACTTCATCGATCATGCTGGCATGGCCCTGCCAGAGCAGCGGGTCATCGAAGGGATGGATGTAGGCATCGTCGTCGCCGAGCAGCGACAGCGCCAGGGCGTTGGCCTCGTGCCAGGCTTTGCCATGGACGATGACTTCGGCCTGTTCCTGGCGGATCAGCTGTTTGGCGCGCTCGGTGGTGGTTTCCGGCACCACCACCGTAACCGCCAGGCCCAGACAGCGACCGGCGTAGGCGACGGCGATCCCGGCATTACCGCCTGACGACGACACGAAACGGCGCTTGCCCTGTTTGGCATAGGCCTCACAGGCAGCGCCAATACCGCGCAACTTGAACGAGCCCGAGGGCTGCAAGGCATCCAGTTTCAGCCAGACGTCCAGGCCACTGGCCAGGCTCAGCGGGCGGGATGCCAGCAGCGGGGTTTCGATATGCAGGCTCATGCGCTTACTCCATGTAGGGAACAACTCCAGCGTACGCTGATCACGCCGGGCGATCTTGTACAAAATTGCGCATTCCCCCGAACCTCAAGCTTTGATGGCCGGTGGGAGCGGGCTTGCCCCGCGATTGCGGTTTGTCAGTCACACTGCATCGCGGGGCAAGCCCGCTCCCACCGGAGGGTATTCCAGATAGTTGTCAGCTTTGGCGGCGTCGTTCGCGCAACTGGCGCTTCAACCTGCGCATCGGCGGCGCATACAGAAAGCCGAACGACACACTGTTATCCCGCCCCTTCAGCGCATGGTGGAGCAAGTGCGCCTTGTACAAACGCTTGAGGTATCGGTTACGCGGTCGCGGTTTGAACGGCCAGTGCCGGTGCACGATGCCGTCATGCACGATCACGTAGATCACCCCGAACGCCGCCACCCCTGCCCCGACCCACTGCAACGGCGCATGCCCGGCGCGGCCGATAGCCACCAGGGCGAAGGCGATCAGCGCCAGGGCCAGCAGGTAGACGTCGTTGGTTTCCAGCGCCCCCAGGTGCGGCTCATGGTGCGAGCGGTGCAGGAACCAGCCCCAGCCATGCATGATGTAGCGATGCGCCAGGTAGCCGATGCCCTCCATGGCCGTCAGGGTGCAGAGAAAAACAGCGAGGTTGAGGATCATGGCGACATCTATCGACTGGTGGGCACAAACGGCCAAGAGCCTACCATTTTGACCCGCCCGGCAGGAGGCATTTCGTCACGCTATTGGCGCACGGTCACCGTCGCTGTGGTGCCGGCGCGCAGGTTGTCCTTGCCGGCATAGCCGGGATCAATCTCGATCCGTACCGGTATGCGCTGGGCCAGTTTGACCCAGGTGTAGCTCGGGTTGACGTTGGCCAGCAGGCGGCTGCCCGGGGCATTTTCGCGATCGGTGATCGCGTAGGCGATGCTTTGTACCTTGCCTTCGAAGTGTTCACCGCTCATCAGTGCGATCTGCACCGAATTGCCTATCTGGATGCGCGGCAGCTTGGTTTCCTCGAAATAGCCACTGACATAGAACGAACTGCTGTCCACCAGGGCCAGCAACGGACCACCAGCGCTGGCGTAGTCGCCCTGACGGGTCAACAGGTTGGTGACGTAGCCACTGACCGGCGCATAGATACGCGTGCGCTGCAGGTCCAGTTCCGCCTGGGTCAATGCTGCGGTCGCCAGCTGTACGTTGGCGCTGGCCAGGCTCAGGTTGGCTTGCCCGCGCATCAGCTCGGCCTGGGCGACGGCAACATCGGTGCTGGCCTTTTCCCACTCTTCGCCGGAGATCGCCGCGGTTTGCTTCAAGGTGCGCCGCCGCAGCTCTTCGCTCTGACGCTGCTTGAGCGAGGCCTGGCTGGCGATAATCGCCGCCTGGGCCAGGCCTTCGCTGGCACGGGCGACTTCGATGGCGCGACGGGCATGTTCGACCGCCAGGGCATAACGGTCCGGGTCGATTTCCAGCAGCAGCTCGCCCTTGTCCACGTGCTGGTTGTCGGCGACCCGCAGGGCGACGATGCGCCCGGCGACATCGG
This sequence comes from Pseudomonas sp. GW821-FHT10B02, assembly GCF_059415665.1. Taxonomy (NCBI): domain Bacteria; kingdom Pseudomonadati; phylum Pseudomonadota; class Gammaproteobacteria; order Pseudomonadales; family Pseudomonadaceae; genus Pseudomonas; species Pseudomonas sp. GW821-FHT10B02. The sequence continues at coordinate 34,434 of NZ_JBWKNR010000005.1, forward strand.
CCGACAGTGTCACCACGTCCGCCCGCACCCGCGCATCGCGGGTCCAGGGGGCACGGGTGTAGTGCTCCCAGGCGAACCAGCCAAGGATCAGCGCCAGCGCCACGATTGCCAGGGTCGACGCCTGGGCCACAAGTTTCTTCACCGTTTCAGCTCCCCATGAACAGGATGATCAAGGCACAAATGCAGGTGTACAACGCGCCCTCGAACAAGGCCGGGTGCCACACCCGCTGCATCACGCCCAGGCGCTGCAACAGCCACAACAGGGCAAACAACAGCGGCATGGCCAGCAACAGCGCCTGGGCAATCGGCGGCAGGTAAACACCGCCGACTTCAAAATCAATGGGCAAGGGCTGGCTCTCCTTCGGCGGCGGGATCAAGGTAGCTGTTGTAGTGACGCAGGAATCCGGCGATCACCAGCAGCGCGACGCGAATGCGAAACAGCGAACGCAACTGCTCGGCCGCTGCCGCGAATTGCTCGCTGTGCAGGGCATCGAGTTCTTCGCCCAACGCTTGCAGGGTGTCGAGCAGCACCGTCAGTTGCCCCCGGGTGCGCCCGGCCACATAGCGACCGGTGTCGCGCAGCACCTGTTCCAGGCGCGTACGGGTGCTTTCGGTGAGCAACAGGTTAGCCCGCCCCTGCTCCTGCAACTGGCGCAACGCCACACCCAGGGCCATGCACGCCAGGTTGACTTCAAACAGCCCCTTTGAACGGGCGTCCTGTGTGGCGGGCAACAGGCCGATGATCAGCGTCAGGCGGTCAACCATGCGGCTTTCAAAAGCGAACTGGCGCTCATCGGAGCTCGGCCCCTTGAGCAAGGCATAGACCTGTTCGCGGGTCTCACTGAACAACCGTTCGATACGCAACTGCGGGTTGAACGGAAACAGCCAGGCATACACCAGCAACGACAATACCCCGCCGCATACATAGGCGCCGGCAAACTCGAACCACTGAATCGCAGTGTTCTGCCAGGCGCCGATGTTCTGCGGCCCGAACAGCAGGAAACTGGACAAGCCCAAACCCATGCCGATCCCCGCAGTCATTGGCGTCGACAGCCCGACCGCAACCACATACAGCAACGGCAATAACAACAGCGCGAGCATTTCGAAATCGACCACCTGGGGGATCAGCCAGAACTGGTACAACGCCGAGACCAACAATGCCATGCCCAAGCCGCGCACGTAGTTCTGTGCCGCCATCAACGGACGCGGAAAGGTCGCCATCAGTGAACAGAGAATGCCTACCAGAATGACCCCGGCGCGGGCTCCGTCCCACGCCGTCTCGATCCAGATCAGCCCGGCGACCAGCAAGGCAACAAAAGCACGACTGGCGTTCATCGCCGCCAGACGAAAATCCAGATGCAACGGATTGGTACGCGCCTGGCGGTACAGACAGTCGCCCGCACGGCCTTCCTGAATGGCGTCGCTGAGTTCGAGCATTTCACTCAGTTGCTCAAGCAACCTGGCCTGCTCCCAACGCAACGCCCATGCCAGGGAGCGCAAGGTCGGCGGCAGATCGGGCGCCAGTTGCTCGGCTTGCAGGGCGGCTTGATCAAAACGCCGCTGCAGGGCGCTGAAGTGTTCCCGCGCACTGGCGGGCATGGCCCTGCCCTGTTGCGCCAGTTGATCGAGAAACGCCAGTTCGTCGCTGAGCAACTGGTTGATGAAATCTGGATACGCGCCCTGCCAACGTTCAGCGATCATCAGCTTCTGATTACGCAGCACGGTCAGCCGCGAGCTGAGCAGCACCAGCTGGTTGCCCAGCAGTTGCACTAGGTCGTTGGCGCTGCGCAGGTGTGGGGCATCGAAATACAGGTGGCGGCGCAAACCTTCCAGGGCGCTGATCTCACCGAGGATCTGCATCTGTCGCTGGCTGAAGGCTGTGGCGCTTTCTTCGCCGCGAATGGCTGCAGCAGCATGCGTGGCCATCAGCTTGATCAGGTTGTCGACTTTACCGAAGTAACCTGTGGCCACCGCCTGCGGCCGGGCACTGAGCAGGCTGACTGCGCACACGCAGGCCACCGCCAGCAGGGTTTCGGTGACCCGGGTAATGGCCAGCATCAGGGTATTGTCCTGCTCGGGGATTGCCAGCATGGCCACCACCACGGCGGTAAAGCCGCTGAGCACGAAGGCATGCGAACTGGTATAGCGCAGCAAGGTGCCGCCAGCGGTGCACAAGGCCAGCCACAGCGCCAGGGTGACAATGAACGGCAACGGCGCCTGGGGAAACAGCGCCATGATCAGCACCGCCACCGCGGCCCCGACGGCGGTACCCACCACCTGGGCGAAGCTGCGTTGCAAGGTCATGCCGCCCAGCGGCTGGCTGACGATAAACACCGCCATGATCGACCATTTCGGTTGGTCGAGGTCGAAGATAAAGGCCAGGTACAGGGTCAGCAGACAGGCAACGATGGTCCGCAGGGCAAAACGGAAGGTGTCCGGCCCCGGATGCACAACCATCTTGAAATAATTGATCAGTGGCTGCATACCGCTCCCTCACCGCGCCGTGATGCTTACCTTAGCCACAGCGGCGGGCCGGCGGAAGCGGCGTTCACACACTACAGCGTTGCAAATCCGGAACAGTGGCGATCCAGTGGGTTGGGGAAGCAATTGTCATGAAAACAACCTTGACCCTGCTGCTTTTGGACGTTAGTTTCTCGCCCGCATTTTTGCATGCCTATACAGGAGTCCTGCATTGGACAGTAGCTCTAGTCGATTGCGACAGGTTCATACGGCGCGCTAGTTCAGCAGACTCTTTCTGCCACTGCCCCGCCGTACATGGTGGTCAGTGGTGCCTCACATCCTCAGCGGATACGACGCTTCATTCTCCCTTCCTGCAAGCCCGACACGATTGTTCGTGGCCCTGGCCTGTGACCCTGCGCAATCCATTTATTCATACCTGCATCGTCTGCGTTCGATGCGTTGCGGCCTTGCGCCGTGGATTCGAGGTTTGTCATGGATTGGAAAGTATTTCTCCTGCGCGTCACCGTCGCGCTCGTACTGGGCGCCCTGATCGGCGCGGAACGTCAACTGCGCCAACGCCTGACCGGCCTGCGCACCAATGCCCTGGTCAGCACCGGCGCCTGCCTGTTCGTGCTGATGACCCAGGCCGTGCCAGGCATGGCCGCCACCGATGCTTCGCGTATTGCCGCCTATGTGGTGTCGGGCATCGGTTTTCTCGGCGGAGGCGTGATCATGCGCGATGGCCTGAATGTGCGCGGTCTGAATACGGCCGCAACGCTGTGGTGCACCGCTGCTGTCGGGGTGCTGTGCAGCATGGGGCTGCTGCTGGAGGCGGCAGTCGGCAGCTGTGTGGTGCTCTGTGCCAACATCCTGTTGCGCGACATTGCCCAGCGCCTGAACCATCAAGAGGTGCTGCCGGCCAATGAAGCCGAGCAGCGTTTCGAGGTGCGCATCACCTGCCGCGCCGAAGACGAAATCCAGGTGCGCAGCCTGATGCTGCACAGCTTCGGCAGTGGCGGTCTGCGCCTGCAGTCACTGCACAGCGAAGACCTGGCCAACCCGGCGAAACTGGAAGTGCGCGCCGAGCTGCTCGGCAGCCCCGACGCGCCGACCCAGCTGGAACGCCTGGTCAGCCGGGTGAGCCTGGAAAAAGGCGTCAGCTCCGTGCGCTGGCAGGTACACGAACTGACGGCCGACTAACGGCGATCATCTGAAAGCGGGGTTGGCTGATCGGGTTCCGGCAAGCGTGTGTTTTCATCCGGGGCATCGGGCAGGCGTTCGATGTCCTGCGGGTGCTCACGCCGTTGCGGGTCGCCATCGACGTTGGGATCGGTGACTGGATCATGTTCACGTTGCGGATCGTTCAGTGGATCCTTCCACAGCGGATCATTTTCAGGACGTGGATGGCTCATGGCAGCTACCTCTTCAGACCGGCCCGGAGAAATCCGGGCCTTGATGTTTCGAGGCTGCGGCCTTGTCCCCGGTGCCGTCTGGGCGATCAACGGTTGCCCAGCGAAAATATCCTCAATGCCCAGCAAAATCCGCTGCAGGGCCTGACGCCCGAAGGGGTAACCTGTAGCAAAATAATCAGCCAGAGGTGCACTGTGGCGTCCTATACCTTGCGTCAGTTGAAGTATTTCGTCACCACCGTGGAGTGCGGCAGCGTCGCCGAGGCGTCGCGCAAGCTGTACATCGCGCAACCGTCGATTTCAACCGCAATCAAAGGCCTGGAAGACAGCTTCGGCGTGCAGCTGTTTATCCGCCATCACGCTCAGGGCGTATCGCTTACCCCCGGTGGCGCACGCTTCTATCGCAAAGCCTTGGAACTGCTGCGCATGGCCCGCGAGTTCGAACAGAACGCCCTGGCCGATAACGACGTGGTTTGCGGACAGATCGATATCGGCTGTTTCGAGACCGTCGCCCCGCTCTACCTGCCACGCCTGATCAAGGGCTTTCGCGAGCGCTTTCCGGGGGTCGAAATCCGCCTGCAGGACGGCGAGCAGCAGGAGCTGGTGCAAGGCCTGACGGGCGGCCGTTACGACCTGGCGATCTTCTACGATCATGACCTGGACAGCACCATCGAGACCGAAGCGTTGATGGCGCCGCAACGGCCCTACGCCTTGCTGCCGGCCGGGCATCGTTTTGCCGAGCAGGCGCAGGTGTCGCTGCGTGATCTGGCGCTGGAGCCGATGATCCTGCTGGATGTGCAGCCCAGCCGTACCTATTTCGTGAGCATTTTCGAAGAGCTGGGGCTGAGCCCGAACATTATCTTCAGCTCGCCTTCAATTGAAATGGTGCGCGGCATGGTCGGCCAGGGCTTTGGTTTTGCGCTGCTGGTTACCCGGCCACACACCACCAGCACCTATGATGGGCAAGAGCTGGTCTGTGTGGAACTGGCTGAAGATGTTACCGGCTCCGGTCTGGTGGCCGGCTGGTTGAAGCGTGCGCAGCTGACCAAGCCTGCGCAGTTGTTTGTCGATTACTGCAAGGAGCAGTTTGCGGCCTGGCTGGTATAAGCATCAACAGCATCGCGGGGCAAGCCCGCTCCCACCGAGGCTCACACGGTGGGAGCGGGCTTGCCCCGCGATCATTTCAGCGCGCAGCCTGTTATCAATTGCTGCAAAGGTACTCGGCCAAGCGGTCCATCAGGCGGTCGCAGGCCGCCACTTGCTCGACACTGACGAATTCGTCGGGTTTGTGGCCCTGGTCCATACTGCCGGGGCCACAGACCACCGCCGGGATCCCGGCCTGGTCGAACAAACCACCTTCGGTGCCAAAGGCCACGGTGCTGAAATCATCGCTGCCACACAGTTGCGCCACCAGCTGCGCGGCGGCGCTTTCAGGCGCGGTGGCCAGGCCCGGATAGGCCGAAATCGGCTCAAAGCGAATCGCCGTGTCGGCCTTGACCGCCTGCATGGCCGGCAACAGCGTCTGCTCGGCGTAGCTTTGCAGTTCATCGACTACCGCTTGTGGCTCGAACGCCGGCAAGGCGCGCACCTCAAAGTCGAAGCGACAATCCGCCGGCACGATGTTCAGCGCCATGCCGCCCTGGATCACCCCGACCTGCACCGTGGAGAACGCCGGATCAAAACGTTCATCGTGGTGCTCCGGTGCGGCCAGGCGCTGGCCGATCTCACCCAGGCGACCGATCAGGCGCGCCGCCTGTTCGATGGCGTTCACGCCATACGGCGCATAGGCCGAATGGCACGGTGCGCCATGCACATGGCAACGCATCGCCAGCTTGCCTTTGTGACCCAGCACCGGCTTGAGTTCTGTCGGCTCGCCGATCAGGCACAGGGCCGGCTGTGGGATACGTTGCGGCAGCACTTCCAGCAGACTGCGCACCCCCAGACAACCCACCTCTTCGTCATACGAAAACGCCAGATGCACAGGGCGACGCAGCGGACTGGCAAGAAACACCGGCACCGCGGCCAGTACCGAAGCCAGATAGCCTTTCATGTCCGCCGCGCCACGGCCATAGAGCTTGCCATCGCGCTCGCTGAGGGCGAACGGCTCAACCGTCCAGGGCTGACCGTCCACCGGCACCACATCGGTATGCCCCGACAGCACCACGCCGCCCGCCACTGCCGGCCCGATACTGGCCAGCAGGTTGGCTTTGCTGCGCTCGGCGTTGTAGATCAGCTCGCAACTCACCCCCAGACCTTGCAGGTAGTCGCGCACGAACTCGATCAACTGCAGGTTCGAATCGCGGCTGACCGTGGCAAAGCCGATCAGCCTGGCCAGCAAGGCGCGGCTGCGCAGCTCACTCATCGCCCGGCACTCCATAGCTCGGGGCCAGGGTCGGGTTCAGGGCGCGGGTCAGGTAGTCCTGCAGCTGTGGCTCATAGGCGCTCCAGAGCTTCTGCAGTTCGCCGATAGGGTTCTCGTCGGCCCAGTCCACGCGCAGATCGACGATCGGCCAGACCAGCTCGCCAACCACCGACAGCGCCGCCGAATGCACCGCCCCCGCCTCGCCGCCGGCGTCCTGCCCGGCTTGCAGTGCGCTCAGCAAGCGCGCCGCCAGGCAGCCTTCGCTGTTCTCGAAGGCTTCGACCATGCGCTCGATCACCGCGCTGTTGGCCAGCAGGTTGCCAGCGGCCACACATTGCTCACCGGCCAGGGCGTTGTGCGTGCCCAGGGCATGATTGCCACTGAACACCGCTGTACGTCCTTGCGCATCGACCACCGCTACCTGACGGTACTGGCTGTAGCCGTTGCGGGTCAGTGCGTGGTCCAGCGCCTGGTGCGGCGCCAGCCCTTCACCCAGGGCATCGAGCACCTGCGGCCCGAGGGCCGGCAAGGTGATGTTCTGGCTCGAAACCGCACCGACACCGGAACGCAGCCAGGGGCAACGGGCACCGACGGCAATGCTCGACGAACTGATGGCAATCCCCAGCTGGCCGGTTTCGGCGCAGCGACCGACGATGGAAAAGGTCATGGCACGCTCCTTATTCGGGGATGACTGCGATCACGTCGATTTCCATCAGCCACTGCGGCTGACCCAGGGCGCTGACAACCAGACCGGTAGAGATCGGGAATACGCCCTTGAGCCATTTGCCGACTTCCTGGTACACCGGCTCGCGGTAGCGCGGGTCGATCAGGTAGGTGGTGGTCTTGACGATATGGCTCAGGTCGCTGCCCGCCTCTTCGAGCAGTTGCTTGACGTTGCGCATGGCCTGTTCGGCCTGGGCCCGTGGATCACCGAGACCCACCAGCTGGCCGTTGAAATCGGTACCGACCTGGCCACGCACATACACGGTGTTGCCGGCGCGGACCGCCTGGCACAGGTCGTTGTCCAGGGTCTGGTTCGGGTAGGTGTCTTTGGTGTTGAACATGCGGATACGAGTATGAGTAGGCATCAACGGACTTCCATAAGGCTGGCGGACTGAATGTGGGTTACGGGGGTTTCGGCCTGGCGTTGCGAGGCATCCCGGTAATCGAAATAGGCGCGTTGCTTGATGATGTGTTCAGCGATATGCCGGGCGTCGTGCCACACACCCCAGATAAAGGCCGAGCCACGACGTGCCAGCCAAGGCAGGCCGACGAAGTAGATACCCGGTTCGCTGGAAACGCCGCGCTGGTGCTGCGGCTTGCCGTCGGCCTTGAAGGCGTCAACCTGCAACCAGTTGTAATCGACCGAATAACCGGTGGCCCAGATGATCGTGGTGATGCCGGCCTTGGCCAGGTCCAGCTCCAGGATCGGGTTACTGATGCAGTCTGGGTCCGGCAGCATGATCCGTGCTTCCGGCTCTGGCGGCAGGTCCAGGCCATTGGCGGCGATATACGCGTCGGCGGCGTCCAGCAAGGCGAGGTAGTTTTCGTCGCCGCGGGCAATGTTTTCCGCCAGGTTCGATTCGAAACTCACCACGCCGTTGTTGATCGCCTTGGTCAGGCCAACCAGGGTCATGCCCTGCTGGGCCAGGCGGCGGAAGTCCACGGTATGACCGCCACGCGCACCACTGACGGCAATGGTCACGTGCTCTTTGCCGGGCTGTACGCCCTCGGCGTCCCACAGGCCGAGTACACCCAGCCACCAGCAGAAGTCGCGGTTGCGATAGGCGCGTGGTGGACGATCATGGGCGCCGACCGAGAGGTAGACCTGCTTTCCGGCACGCTGCAGCTCATCGGCAATCTGTACACCTGAAGAACCGGCGCCCACCACCAGCACAGCGCCTTCGGCCAGTTGCTGAGGGTTGCGGTATTCGGCGGAGTGCATCTGGTAAACCTTGCCGTCTGCAGGCGCGATCGCCGGAATCACCGGGCGCTGGAACGGGCCAGTGGCAACCACGACGTTTTTGGCTTCGATCACTCCATCAGAGGTTTCCACGGTGAAGCCAGGGCGACCGACATTACGCTCTACCTTGGTCACCTCGACGCCGGTGCGTACCGGGGCGTTGAATTTTTTCGCGTAGGCTTCGAAGTAATCGGCCACCTGGTCCTTGCCGGCGAAGGCATCGGGATCGAGGCCGTCGAATTCCAGGCCTGGGAAGCGGTCGTGCCAGGCCGGGCCATTGGCAACCAGCGAATCCCAACGACCGGTACGCCAGGCTTCGGCGATACGGTTGCGCTCCAGAACCAGGTGCGGCACGCCGAGTCGGCTCAAGTGTTCGCTCATCGCCACACCGGCTTGACCGGCGCCGACTACGAGCGTGTCTATTGCTGTTTTATTGTTTGTCATCGCTGCGCCCTACTGAGGTTTCCCACGCGGATCGTCGTGGGTGGGTGTAGGTCGCATTCTGTGCAAAGGATGGAAATGACGAAATTATGATTTTTGTGGTTGCTGGCAAGCAAAAAGCTGCAACGCCGGAAATTTCATTGATCCAGGGCGGTTGGCGGGGGTTGGTGCTGACAATGCGCTAGCCCCGCGGCGGCTGAAATGCGCGGAATTTTACTCTCCTGCTCCAAATATCCCTTGGACCGCTTTGTTCAAGGAATCAACTTTATTTAATACCTCCTGAGTTTTTGACTGCCCTGGAGATGGCGAAGAGGATGTACTGTTCGACAATCCTCCGCAGGCACTAAAACAGTTTTTTGCCATGCTGCCACAGGTTTCAAAGCACGATGTTTTTCCTTGGCAGGTCATCGCGCACTGTGAATATTGCTGATTGCACGTGCTATTGCACTGGGTCGTCGGGTTTTTCTGTGCAGAAGGTTGCGATTGCGGAATTGGCGATTTCGGGTTGGCGCACCGCGCGGGGCAGTCGTACGTCGAGTAACAGGCATTACTGCAGGCGGCGATTTTTGAGGCAGTTGGGGCGTTTGAACAGGCGTTCAGGCAGTCATGCTTGCCGCCTTCGCACAGTTTGATACAGTCCGCCGATTGCGCGGCTGGCGAAAATAAAACAAAAACAAGCAGCACCAACGCTAAAAAATCAGCCCCCCATTTATCGGGGATGAACCGCCGTTTTACCCTGTGAATACCCATGATTAAATCCCTCCTGAACAGGAGCGCTTAACTTTTCCGGGCATGGGTTGTTAACATTGAGTTCCGCAGCAATATATACAATCCACCGGTAGAGACTGCCAATATTGTTTGTGAATTGTGGATATAGCAGAGGCGGATATAGCAGGCCTTGCGGCGTGCCTCACCTTTTGTATCGGACAGTACAACCATGCCCACCACCCTCCGTTGCGCCCGCGACGACGACGCAGACCTGCTCCCGGCTATCGAACGTTCTGCCGCGCAAGCCTTCCTTGCCTGCGAAGGCCTGCAGTGGATCGCCAGCGAAGACGTGCTCAGTGCCGCGCAGCATCGCGCATTTATCGCTGCGGGCCATAGCTGGGTAGTGGTTGACGAACAGGATCGTCCACAGGGCTTTCTCTGTGGCCAGGCCTGTGGCGAGGACTGGCACATCGTTGAGCTGTCGGTGGCGCGAGCGCTGCAAGGCCGAGGACAAGGTCGCCGGTTGATCGCCACGGTCAGCGCCTGGGCGCAAGCGCAAGGCTTTACCGGGCTGACCTTGACCACCTTCGCCAGCGTGCCATGGAATGCGCCCTTCTATGCACGCCAGGGCTTTGAGTGGCTCGACGCGCAAAGCTGCAGCGATTTCCTGCAACGCCAATTAGCTGCCGAACAGGCTCACGGGCTGACTGACCGGTGCGCGATGCGTCTGAAACTTCAGGGCGCGTCGTGAAAAACTACTGCGCCAGTTTTTCAGCCTGACGTAGCTGTGCCTCCAGCTTGCCGATCAGCTGCAACTGCTGACGCAATTCGGTGACCCGCTCGGCCAGGCTCAGCGCCAGGTTCTGGTTCTGCTTTTCCAGCTCGCCCCGCGAACCATTGAGCTGCGCCAGGTTCACTTCCAGCCCCTGAATTTGCGCCTGGCGCCGCTCGCTTTGGGTTTTGAGCGTGCGCTGGGCATCCTTGAGCGTACGGATCTGTACCAGCAAGCCTTCGTTGTCACGGTTCAGGCGCGTCAGTTCGTCCTGCTTGACGATCATGGTCTGCTGCAACTGCCGCAGTTCGACCTGAAGCTGCTGCACCTGCTCGTCTTTGTCGGCCAGGCGCAGGTTCAATTCGCCAACGGCCTGATTGAGTGTGGCGTTGCGGGTCTGTTCAGTCTGCAAGGTACTGCGTGTAGTAGCCAGCGCGGCGGACTCACCGGCCAAGGCTGCGGCCTGGATTTCATGCTGCTGTTGCAGCGCTGCCAATGCCTGCTGGCTGATCTGTACCTGGCCCAGCAGCGTTTGCCGCTCCGCCTCGAACGTACTGCGTACTTCCTCGATTCGCGCCTCCCCTTCCTCACGCAACTGCTCGGCCAGTTGCTCGACCAGTGTTGCCAGCGCATCGCTGAGATTCGGCGTGCTCAATGGCTGTGCTGGGTACTGGTTGTCGAGTTCCTTCAGGTAGCGATGAATGGTGGTTTTCGACCCGGTGTTGCCGAGTTCGATACGTACCGCGTCGATACTGGGATGTACACCACGGGCCAGCAGCGCCTGCCGTGCCTTGTGCACGACAGCCTTGTTGATTCCGCCTCGGGCCATGGTTGCTCCTGCTATTTCGTAATGTGGTACGTACTATGTTTTTACATGGTATCTCAATGCCTGAAAGGATGCTGTAGAAAGTCGTTTCTGAGATTGAATAATCACGGCTTATCGCATCTGAGATGCAATTTTCGCGGCTTTCGAGGTATCGCTGAACAGAATGTCAGCGCCTGCGGCGCAGGTAGCTTTCCAGCGGGTCTTTGCTCAGCCCTTCCTGGGCTTGGGCCACCGAGTCGATGAACAGCGAAAACAGCTCCGACTGCTTGGCGATATCAAGCTTGGCGTAGAGGTGCTTGCGGTGGGTCTTGACGGTGTCCTCGCTGATACCAAGGCGTTCGGCGAGTGAGCGGATGGAATGACCGCGGAGCATGTATTGAGCGACCAGGCACTCACGCTCGGTCAACAAGGAAGAGCCGAACTTGGTCAGCGCTGCGTTGATCTGCCGGCCAAGCGCGCTTTCAAAGCGACCGCCGAGCGAGTCAGCATCAAGGTCGCCCCAATGCCGGCGCACTACCGCCAGCACCCAAGGGGCAATACGCTTGAGTTCGTCGACCTGTTGCCGGCTCATGCGACAGGTGCTCGCCAAGGCGACTGCAATCGTCAGTTTCGGCCCGAGCGGCACGATGTAGTTGAGCTCGTCTTCAAGACGCGCATGCTGGTAGAACGACAGATAATATTCGCTACGCTTGAAGTGGTCCGGTGCTACATCGCTCAGCCGGTAACAGCCTGGCGCGATGCCCTCCATACTGGCCCGGTAGAACGGGCACAGCAGGTAGAAGCCCTCAAGGTATTTGCGCACATTGCCTTCTGGCATCCATGGCCCCTCCTCGTCGCGCTCGAACAATGCCGAAGGCAGGCCTTCATGAGGAAACAGGAACACGGTGATGGCATGGGCGGGCGCCAGGGAGTTGAGCGCTGCGAACAACGACTCGACAAACCCTGACGTCCCGATGCAGTCGACCACATGAGCGATCTGCTGGAACCACTCTTCGGATTGAAGCCGGTTACTGCCCATCTTGCGTCTCACCTCCTGCATCGGGAATGCCGAGGTAATACAGCATCGGCGCTGAAGCATTGTTCCATTGCCGCGACGGGCTCACCATCACTCTTTATCGCCTCAGCGTGCAGCCCAGGCGTTGAAGCGTTGTTCCAGCTCTTCACCGTGGTCGACCCAGAACGCTGCGTCCACCAGTTGCGCGTCGGCGAGGTTGGCAGGAGCGGTAGGTAGCTGATGCTGGACATCGGCAGGCAATTGAGCGAGCGCTTCAGTGCGCACGGGGCCATAAGGAATCTGGCTGGAGAAGGCTTTTTGCGACTCGGCCTGACTGGCGAAGGTGATGAATTTCTCTGCCAGCGCCTTGTTCCCGGACCCGCGCACGATTGCCCAGTGATCAGGGTCATACAGGCTGCCCTGCCAGACAATGCCGAGCTTGGAGCCATCCTTCTGGGCCGATGCTATGCGACCGTTGTAGGCGGCGGACATCACCACGTCACCGGCAACCAGCCATTGCGGAGGTTGCGCACCGGCCTCCCACCACTGAATGTTCTGCTTGATCTCATCGAGCTTGCGGAATGCGCGGTTCACGCCTTCAGGAGTGCCCAACACCTTGTAGAGATCCTCACGGGAGACGCCGTCAGCGAGCAAGGCCACCTCGAGGGTGTACTTGGCACCTTTGCGCAGACCGCGCTTGCCCGGAAAACGCTGGGTATCCCAGAAATCAGCCCATGACGCAGGCCCAGTGCTGAGCTTCTGGGTGTTGTAGGCAATGACCATGGACCACACATAGCTGGCCACACCGCATTCGCTCACGGTACCGGGCAGGTAGTTGGCCTGATCGCCGAGCAGCGCCGGGTCGATCCGCTCGAACAGTCCCTCCTCGCAACCGCGAATCAGTTCAGGACTTTCTACCTCCACCACGTCCCAGGACACATGGCCGACGTCGACCATGGCTTTGATCTTTGAAAGTTCGCCATTGTATTCGCCAGCCACCACCTTCCCTGCCCCGCTGCTTTCAAAGGGCTGGAAATAGGCGGCCTGTTGTGCGGCCTTGGTAGCGCCACCAAAAGAGATCACCGTCAGACTGGAGGTGCTGGAAAGCGCAGGAAGACTGACAGCGGTAAGCACTGCAAAGCTGAGCGACGCGGTGAAAGTACGCATGGAAACGCCCTCACGACTTATAGTTGTGTGTTTGTTGTTATTGAGGCGCCGGCTGGCGCCGGGCTTTAACGCAGCTGGAACCAGGTGGTTTTCAGTTGTGTGTACTTGTCGAACGAGTGCAACGAAAGATCGCGGCCGAACCCGGACTGCTTGCCCCCGCCGAACGGAACGGCAGTATCGAGTGCGTCCATGGTATTGACCGAGACGGTACCGGCCTTCAGCGCCCTGGCTACGCGATGGGCGCGGTTGAGATCGTCACTCCATACCGAAGCGGCCAGGCCATAGATGCTGTCGTTGGCGAGCCGCACTGCCTCCTCTTCGCTATCGAAGGCGCTGATGGCAAGCACGGGGCCGAAGATTTCGTCACGGGCAAGGCGGCTGTCGCTCTTCACGTTGCCGAAGATAGTCGGCTGGATGAAGTTGGAGGAACCATTGAAGGTCAGCTGCTCGCCACCGCTCAGCAGCTTCGCGCCCTCCTCACTCGCCTGACCGATCGCACGCATGATGCGCGCGGTCTGCTCGCTATCGACGATCGCCCCTGCGGTGCTGGCTGGATTGAGAGGATCACCCGGGATCCAGGCTTGCGCCTTGGCGATCACCCGCTCGATGAACTCGTCATGGATAGAGCGCTGCACGTACAGCCGGGAGTTGGCCGAACACACCTCGCCCTGGTTGAAGAAGATGCCGAACGCCGCTTTTTCCGCAGCCAGATCGAGATCCTGGCAGTCGGCAAACACCAGGTTCGGGCTTTTGCCACCGCACTCCAGCCAGACCTGCTTGAGGTTCGACTGGGCAGCATACTGCATGAAGTATTTGCCCACCTGGGTCGACCCGGTAAACACCAGGCAATCGACGTCCGGATGCAGTCCCAGGGCCTTGCCGGCGCTCTCGCCCAGCCCTGGCACAACGTTCAGCACGCCTTCCGGAATACCAGCCTCCAGCGCAAGCTGGCCCAGGCGCAGGGCAGAGAACGGTGACTGTTCAGCGGGCTTCAATACCACGCTGTTTCCTGCCGCCAGCGCCGGGGCGAGTTTCCAGGCCGCCATGTCCAGCGGGAAGTTCCATGGCACGACTGCGGCGACGACCCCCAATGCTTCGCGGGTGATGGTTGCCAAGGCATTGGCAGCCGTTGGCGCGACCTGGTCGTAGACCTTGTCCAGCGCTTCGCCGTACCAGGCGAACACGCCCGCCGCCCCCGGCACGTCAATGTTGTAGGCATCCATGACTGGCTTGCCCATGTTCAGGGAGTCGAGCAGGGCCAGCTCTTCGCGGTGTTCCAGCAGCAGTTCGGAAAGCCTGAGCAGGATCTTCTTGCGCTGCGCAGGTGCCATGCGCGCCCACGGACCTTCGTTGAATGCACGACGCGCAGTGCGCACAGCCAGGTTGACCTCGTCCTCGCCACAGGCCGCAACACGAGCGAGCAGCTGATTGGTGGCGGGGTTGATGGCATCGAAGGTCGCCCCCGAGGAAGGCTTCACCTGATGACCACCAATCAGGGCGGTATCGATGAATGTTTGGCGCTTGGCCCGCTGCTGCCAGAAGTTAAGGTCGAACACGCTGCACTCCCACATCGACCGTGGACACGGTCTGTTGTTATTCATGTGGGTCGATGGTGCGCCACTATCGAAGCAAGGCAAATTAGTAAAAATGTTCTCCAGTCATACGAAAAAGCTCTGCAGTCCGGCACCTTGCCGACTCGGGAATCGGCGGGGTGATGTCACCAAAACGGGTGATTTCGGGGGCGCCGGGAGTGTGGGAGCATTTCACCAACCCCGGCGCCCAGGACAGGCGCCAGTATGCGCACTGGATCAGCGCGGCCTTCCCCTCTCACGTGCTTATCAAGAAAGAGAACAGAGCCATGAATGCACCCTTTGCCCCGCAACGCGACACCCAGGACTATCAGAAATCCGACGCTGCCCACCATATCCATGCGTTTCTCGATCAGAAGGCACTGAATGCCGAAGGTCCACGGGTGATGGTCCGCGGTGAGCGCCTGAACCTGTGGGACAACGACGGCAACCGTTACCTGGATGGCATGTCCGGCCTGTGGTGCACCCAGCTCGGCTATGGCCGCCGGGACCTGACCGCCGCCGCCGCCGCGCAGATGGATCAACTGTCGTACTACAACATGTTCTTCCACACCACTCACCCGGCAGTGATCGAGCTTTCCGAGCTGCTCTTCAGCCTGCTGCCAGGGCACTACAGCCACGCGATCTACACCAACTCCGGCTCCGAGGCCAACGAGGTGCTGATCCGCACCGTGCGCCGTTACTGGCAGGTGGTCGGCAAGCCGCAGAAGAAGATCATGATCGGCCGCTGGAATGGTTACCACGGCTCGACCCTGGCAGCCACCGCGCTGGGCGGGATGAAGTTCATGCACGAGATGGGCGGGATGATTCCGGACATCGCACACATCGACGAGCCGTACTGGTATGCCCACGGCGGCGACCTGACCCCGGCCGAATTCGGTAAACGCTGCGCCCTGCAACTGGAAGAGAAGATCCTCGAACTGGGTGCCGAGAATGTCGCCGGGTTCATCGCCGAGCCTTTCCAGGGCGCCGGTGGCATGATTTTCCCGCCTGAAAGCTACTGGCCGGAAATTCAGCGCATCTGCCGTCAGTACGATGTGCTGCTGTGCGCGGACGAAGTGATCGGTGGCTTTGGCCGGACCGGCGAGTGGTTCGCCCATCAGCACTTCGGTTTCGAGCCGGACACGCTGTCCATCGCCAAAGGCCTGACCAGCGGCTATGTGCCCATGGGCGGCCTGGTGCTGAGCAAGCGTATTGCCGAAGCGCTGGTCGAGCGTGGCGGTGTCTTCGCTCACGGGCTGACCTACTCCGGGCACCCGGTGGCCGCGGCGGTGGCGGTGGCCAACCTCAAGGCCTTGCGTGACGAGGGTATCGTCCGCCAGGTGAAGGACGACACCGGGCCGTACCTGCAGCAGATCCTGCGCGAAGTGTTCGCCCAGCATCCGCTGATTGGCGACATTCAAGGGACCGGGCTGCTGGCAGCCCTGCAGTTTGCCGAAGACAAAACCACCCGCAAGCGCTTCGACAATGAGAACGACCTGGCCTGGCAGTGCCGCACCTTCGGTTTCGAAGAAGGCGTGATCATCCGCTCTACCCTCGGCCGCATGATCATGGCCCCCGCCCTGGTCGCCACTCGCGCGGAACTCGACGAGCTGGTCGAGAAGACCCGCATCGCCGTCGACCGCACCGCGCGGCTGGTCGGCAAACTCTGACCTGAACGCCCACGCCGGCCGGCGTGGGCGCTTTGCGTGCACAGCGTTTGACCCAGGGCAGCCTGCAAGCGGCTAGCCCCATGTCCTGCAAAGAAGCTTTATCAACGGTAGCGAGCCCCCTCGCCTGCCGCAGCGCCCTGTATTCGATTTCCAGGAGTTCGCAATGCATACAACAACAAACACAGCAGAAACTCACCCCCACCATGACCCATTGCAAGCCAGCGCTTCGGGGCACTTTCGCAAATCCATGAGCCTCACCGCACTGGTGCTCTTCGGTCTCGCCTACATGGTCCCGCTGGCGGTGTTCACCACCTACGGGCTGGTCACCCAGATGACCAAGGGGCATTTGCCCACCGCCTACCTGCTGACCCTCGCCGCCATGCTGCTGACCGCCTACAGCTACGGGCGCATGGTCCAGGCCCACCCGTACTCAGGCTCCGTCTACACCTACACCCGCAAGGCCTTTGGCAGCTACTTCGGCTTCATGGCCGGCTGGACCCTGCTGCTCGACTACATCTTCCTGCCGCTGCTCAGTTACCTGCTGATCGGCATCTACATGTCCGAGTACTTCCCGACGATTCACGCCTGGGTGTGGGTTCTCGGTTCAATTGCCCTGGTGACCTTCCTGAACCTGATCGGCATCGAGTCGGTGACACGGGTCAACTGGATCATGGTGGTTGTCCAGCTGGTATTCATCGTGGTCTTCGTCGCCTTGTCGATCCACAACCTGAGCGCACAGTCGGAGCCGGTATCGCTGCTGCAACCCTTCCATCATGAAGGTTTCAGCGTTCCGCTGGTGATGACCGGCGCCGCCGTGCTGTGCCTGTCCTTCCTCGGCTTCGACGCCGTTTCGACCATGGCTGAGGAAACCAGCAACCCGAAATTCCGCATCCCGCTGGCGATCATGGTGGTGTCGCTGATCGGTGGCCTGCTGTTTGTGCTGGTGTCGTATTTCGCCCAGCTGGTGTTTCCGGAATGGAACACCTTCGCCGACCCGGACTCGGCGTCGGTAGACGTCATGCGGCGTGTCGGCGGTGAGTTGCTGGTGACCGCCTTTACCGCCACCTACGTGGCAGCCTGCTTCGCCTCGGCCATGGTGTCCCAGGCCAGCGTATCGCGGGTGCTGTTCGCCATGGGCCGCGATGGTGCGTTGCCGCGCGTGTTCGGCCGGCTGGTGTCGAAGAAACGCGTACCGGCCACCGCGATCATGCTGGTCAGCGTGCTCTCGCTGATCGCCCTGTTCATCACCCTGGACACCGTCGCCAACATGATCAGCTTCGGCGCACTGTTCGCTTTCTCGATGGTCAACCTGGCCGTGGTCAAGCATTACCTGGTCGACCAGAAACTGCGTGGCACAGCCAACTACCTGAAGTATGGCGCCATACCGGCGCTCGGCTTCCTCAGCACCATCTGGCTGTGGACCAGCCTGTCGAGCATGTCGTTCATGATCGGCCTGAGCTGGATGGCGCTGGGGTTCATCTGCCTGATCGGGATTACCCGGGCGTTCCGTCTGAATCTGCCGGAACTGCAACTGGCGGAGTAACCGGGTATGCGCGGCGGGCTCGCCGTTCGTGAGCCCGCCGCGCACACCGTTCAGTTTCTGCACAGCCCAGCCACCGGCGCTGTCCAGAAACTGAACACCGAACACCGGTAGTTCTCGTCAACAGCCCCTGTTTTCGCGGGTGTGACCGATTGGCACAGCTTCTGCTCTGTACATCGTCACGCTCCTACAAAAAACAGGAACACTTGCGATGACTACCTCTGCCTTACTGCAACCTCTGCTCCCCGCCGCACTCTGGAACGAGCATCTGTTCACCGGCCAATGGCAAGCCGGACAAGCGCCAACGACAGCGGTACTGGAACCGGCCACCGGCACGACCCTCGGCACCCTGGCCAACGCCGACGCCGATCAGGTCGCGCGCAGCACCAAGGCTGCTCACCTCGTCCAGACCAAATGGTTTCAACTGTCCTATGACGAGCGCGCTGCGGTATTTCGCAAGGCCGCCCAGGTCGCCGAACGCCATGCCAATGAAATCGCCGACTGGCTGGTGCGTGAAAGCGGCTCCACGCGGGAAAAAGCCGAATTCGAAACCCGCCTGAGCATCAAGGTACTGCACGAAAGCGCCAGCCTGCCTTCGCGCAGTCAGGGTGAAGTGCTCCCTTCGGTGCCCGGCCGCTTGAGCCTGGCCCGTCGCCGCCCGCTCGGTGTGATCGGGGTGATTTCGCCATTCAACTTCCCGCTGTACCTGGCCATCCGTGCGGTCGCACCGGCGCTGGCCACCGGCAATGCCGTGGTGCTCAAGCCTGACCCGCGCACGGCGGTGTGCGGCGGCTTCGTTATCGCCCGGGTGTTTGAACTGGCCGGGCTGCCCGCCGGCCTGCTGCACGTGCTGCCCGGCGGGGCCGACGCCGGTGCGGCGCTGACCAGCGATGCGCATGTAGCGATGATTCAGTTCACCGGTTCCACCGGCGCCGGGCGCAAGGTTGGCGAAGCGGCTGGCCGACACTTGAAGAAAGTCTCGCTGGAACTGGGCGGGAAAAATTCGCTGATCGTTCTTGACGATGCCGACCTTGACCTCGCACTGGCCAACGCCACCTGGGGCGTTTATCTGCACCAGGGGCAGATCTGCATGTCCACCGGCCGCCTGCTGGTGCAGCGCGGTATCTACGAGCGCTTCCTTGAACGCCTGGTGGCCAAGGCCCGCAGCCTCAGCGTCGGCGATCCGGCCAAAGGCCAGGTGCATCTGGGACCACTGATCAATGCCCAGCAATGCGAGAACGCCCAGCGCATCGTGCAGGCCGCGCAACAGGCGGGCGCAAAACTGGAAGTCGGCGGCGAACCTCAGGGGCTGTTTTTCCCGGCCACCGTGCTCAGCGGTGTGACCCGCGACAACCCGGCGTTCAACGAGGAGATTTTCGGCCCGGTGGCGGTGGTGGTGCCGTTCGACACCGATGCCGATGCTGTCGCCCTGGCCAACGACACCGAATACGGCCTCTCCGCCGCCGTGCTGTCGCAAGACGTCGGCCGCGCGTTGAAGTTGGGTGAACAACTGCGTGTCGGACTGCTGCATATCAACGATCAGACCGTCAACGACGAGGTCGTCAACCCGTTTGGCGGTGTCGGCGCCTCGGGCAATGGCGCCAGCATCGGCGGCCCGGCGAACTGGGAAGAGTTCACCCAGTGGCAATGGCTGACGGTCAAGGGCGAAGCCCCGGCCTACCCTCTTTAACCGGCAAAGGACAATAACAATGAATACAACTGCCTACTATCCCGTCACCGCAGCCGTCACCCGTGGCAGAGGAGCCCCTTTCACCCTGGAAGCCGCACGTATCCGTGCACCGCGCGCGGACGAAGTACTGGTACGCATCGTCGCCACAGGCATGTGCCATACCGACATGATCGTGCGTGACCAGTACTATCCGGTGCCACTGCCGGCAGTGCTGGGCCATGAAGGCGCCGGTGTGGTCGAGGCCATCGGCCCACAGGTCAAAGGGCTGCAGGTCGGTGACCATGTGGTGCTCAGCTATGGCCACTGCGGCCATTGCCTGTCCTGTGGCGGCGGTCATACCGCGTACTGCCAGGAGTTCTTCGCACGCAACTTCAGCGGCGCCGATCCCCAGGGCGAAAGCGCCCTGAGTGATGAAAGCGGACAGCGGCTGAACGACCACTTCTTTGCCCAGTCGTCCTTTGCCAGCCTGGCACTGGCGCGCGAAAACAATGCGGTCAAAGTCAGCCCGAAAGCACCGCTGGAACTGTTGGGGCCCTTGGGCTGCGGCATCCAGACCGGCGCGGGCGCAGTGATCAACTCGCTGAAAGTCACTCCGGGCAGCAGCTTTGCCGCATTTGGTGGTGGCGCAGTCGGGCTCAGCGCCGTGCTCGCCGCGCGTGTCGCGGGGGCGACAACCATCATTGCCGTCGATGTCGTGCCGTCACGCCTGGCCCTGGCCCTGGAGCTGGGCGCCACCCATGCGGTCAACAGCAAGGACGTCGATCCAGTGGCGGCAATCCGCGAAATCACCGCTGGCGGGGTGAACTTCGCCCTGGAATCGACCGGACGGCCAGCCGTGTTGCGCCAGGCCGTCGATGCGCTCGCAAGCCGTGGCGCCCTGGGGGTGGTCGGCGCACCAGCGCTGGGCGTCACTGCCGAGTTCGACGTCAACGACCTGTTGCTCGGCGGCAAGAGCATTCGCGGCATCGTCGAAGGTGACAGCGTGCCGCAAAAGTTCATCCCCGAACTGGTCGAACTCTACCTGCAAGGCCGTTTCCCGTTCGATCGCCTGGTGAAGTTCTACAGCTTCAAGGACATCAACCAGGCCGCTGAAGACAGCGAAAAAGGCTTGACCCTCAAACCGGTCATCCGCATCCACAACTAACTGACAGACCCGGGGCGCCGAGCGCCCCGCCTGCTAATAACAACAAAAAAAGGTACCGCTCTGTGTTCACACTTTCCCGACCCCGCCTGGGCCTGTTGGCGCTGGCGCTCGCCTCGACAAAATCATTGGCCGTTGACGTCAACTCCGGTGACTACATCGCCTTTCCCAGCGGCACCAACCTCGCCGCCTGGTACCAGCAATATGGCCGCGCCGAGCGTTACAACGCAGACGGCGGTCCCGATGCCAAGCAGGACACCGGGATCAGGTCCAACATCAGCATTTTGCGTCTGATCCACTACGTCGATATCGGCGGCACTACCTTTGCGCCGCAGATCCTCCTGCCGTTTGGCCACGTCTACGATGCGCGAATCGGCGGCCAGTCGCTGGGCAGTAACAGCGGCATGGCCGACCCGATCATTGGCGCAACCTTCTGGCTGATCAATCAACCGCACGCCGGTGTCAGCGGCCGCTACCTCGGTATCATCCCGCTGGTGTACCTGCCCTGGGGCCAATATGACCGCAATGAGGCGATCAACCTTGGCGAAAATCGCTACAAGCTCGACCTGCAACTGGGCTGGATCGAACCCTTGTGGGGCAAGCTGGCGATGGAGTGGTATGCCGATGCGGTCATCTATGGCGACAACCAGCAGGCTGGCCAGCAAACCCTCGAACAGGACAAGACCTACCAGTTGCAGGCCAATCTGCGTTACGACTTCAATCCCAGTCAGCGTCTGGCCCTGGGTTACAGCGCAAGTACCGGCGGCAAGCAGTATCTGGACGGCAACTACAACGGCACCAAGACCGAGGTTCAGCAAGTACGCCTGGAGTTCCAGCAAATGCTGACGCCAAGGGTGCAGTTCAGCACTCAGTTGACCCATGACGTTAGAACCGAGGGCGGCTTTCAGGAAGAGATAGGCGTCAACCTTCGCGCCGTGCTGCTGTTCTAGGCTTGACGCTGAACAAGACCGGCGTATAACCAAAGGCGGCCGTCAGCCCTCCAGGGCCAGACGGCATGCCTCCACTCTTAACACAGGTGTCTCGATGGATGCCCGAATGCCCGCCTATCAGCAACGCCTGGCCATTGCCCGGCAACGCTTTGCTGAAGGCGAAAACCTGCCGGCAAACCTGTTGCCCGATGCCGTCGTAGACTCCTGGGTGCGCTCGCGGGCGGCCGGCGTGCAGCCTTCGGATGGCTGGCAGGCACGACCCGATGATGACTTGCAGCCACTGGCCGAGCAGGACCTGCAACTGGCCAGTTGCGTGCAACCGGAAATCGACCGACTGTGGGAACACATCGGCGGCGCTTCCTGGGCCCTGTTTTGCGTCAACCCCGACGGCGTGCTGGTGCATGCCCGCCAGGCCTATGACCTGCTCAGCCCACTGTCGCCGTTGCAGGTCGGTCGACGGCTTCAGGAGCAGGATCTGGGCACCACGGCGCCCGCCTGCACCCTGGCCGAAGACAAGCCCATCATCCTGACCGGCAACCAGCACTACCTCAACGATTTCGAGCGGTTTTTCTGTGTCAGCGTGCCGTTACGCGGTCTGCGCGGTGAGGTGCTTGGCGCCCTGGACATCACCGGCATCGGTGATCGCCAGGCCGGCGCTGTGCTAGAACAACTCAACCATGCCGCCATGGCGGTTGAGAATCGCCTGTTCGCGGGTTTGAGCGACTGCCGGATACTCTCGCTGCAACACGACCCGCACCTGCTCGGCACCGCGTTGCAGGGCTTGCTGGCGGTGGCCGCCGACGGCAGCATCCGCTGCGCCAACCGTGCTGCCCAGCGGCTGCTCGGGCTCAACGGCTACAACCATGACCACCTCAAGCTAGAACATCTGTTCGATGCCAACAACCTGCTGGACGCTCGACCGGTGGCGCAACAGCTGATCCTCACCGACGGCTCAAAACTGTACGGCCAGTTGATCGAACCCGCTGTACGCAAACCTGCCCCGGCACCCGCGCGGCTCACCCGTCCTACCACGGCCCAGGGCAGCGATGCGCTGCTCAACCAGCAACTGGCTAACGCCCACAAGGCTTTTGCTGCTGGCGTACCGATTCTGTTGCTGGGAGAGACCGGCACCGGCAAAGAGGTCTTCGCCCGCACCTTGCACGAGCAATGGAACCCGCAAGCACCCTTCGTCGCGATCAACTGCTCGGCCATTCCGGAAAGCCTG
Source organism: Pseudomonas sp. GW821-FHT10B02 (assembly GCF_059415665.1). Classification (NCBI taxonomy): domain Bacteria; kingdom Pseudomonadati; phylum Pseudomonadota; class Gammaproteobacteria; order Pseudomonadales; family Pseudomonadaceae; genus Pseudomonas; species Pseudomonas sp. GW821-FHT10B02. The sequence continues at coordinate 57,323 of NZ_JBWKNR010000005.1, forward strand.
ATCGAGGCCGAGTTGTTCGGCTATGCCGAAGGCACCTTCACCGGTGCACGCAAGGGCGGCTCCAGTGGCCAGCTGGCGGCAGCCCATGGCGGCACCTTGCTGCTCGACGAGATCGGCGACATGCCGGCCGCCTTGCAGACCCGGTTGCTGCGGGTGCTGCAGGAACGCGAGATCACCAGCCTCGGCAGTTCCGTACGCCGACCACTGGATGTGCGGGTGATCAGCGCCACGCATTGCGACCTGGCACAACGCATGACCTCGCAGCTGTTTCGCGAAGACCTCTACTACCGTTTGAATGGCTTGACCATCAACCTGCCGCCGTTACGCCTGCGTAGCGACCTCCCCCTGCTGATCGAACGCCTGCGCCTGCGTCATGGTGCGCCGCCGCTGCACCCCGACGTGGTTCAGCTGCTGCAACATCACACCTGGCCGGGCAACATCCGCCAGCTGGAGCAGACGCTGCGCCTGGCCGCGGCATTGGCCAGTGGCGAGCCCATGACCTTGCCCTGCCATTTGCCAGCAGACCTGCAAAGCAGCGGCTCAGCGCCTGAGCCTGACGATCTGCAAGCCACTTTACGACGGACGATTGAATCGGCTTTGCAGGCAAACGGCGGCAATGTCTCGGCGACCGCTAGCCAGTTGGGGATCTCACGGACCACGCTGTACAAGAAACTCAAGGACTGAATTAACTTTCCTTGCGTGTAGCGACCCGCATCGCCCTCCCGGCGCGGCTGGCTCAGCCCTGAGTCGCCTGCGCGCAACGCCATAGCCGCGCGATATCCCGCGCCCGGGCTTGCAGCAACGATGCGGCCTGGGCACAGGCCTGCTCCAGGCTCATCGGGCCATTGGTCAGGGCGAAGGCGGCATCGATACCGTGGGCATAGAGTTGCTCGTAACCTTCACCAAGGGTCCCGGCAATCACTAGCACCGGCACTCCCTGGCGCCGGGCAATCCGGGCAACACCGAACGGGGTTTTACCGCGCAGGGTCTGGGCATCGAAGCGCCCTTCTCCGGTGATCACCAGGTCGGCGCCTTGTACCGCCTGCTCCAGCCCGGCCAACTCGGCGACAACGTCGATACCGGGGCGGAATGTGGCCTGCATGAACGCCTTGGCGGCAAAGCCCATGCCGCCGGCCGCACCGCAACCGGGGAAGTCGCGTACGTCTTCACCCAGCAATCGTGCGCAATGATCGGCGAAATGTCCCAGTGCCTGATCCAGGGCCTGAACCTGCTCGGGGCTGGCGCCTTTCTGCGGTCCGAAAATAGCCGAAGCACCGTTATTGCCACACAGCGGATTATCGACATCCGCGGCGACTTCCAGCTGCACCTCGGCCAGACGCGGATCCAGCCCGCTGGCGTCCAGACGTGCCAGCTGGGCCAAGGCCAGGCCGCCTTCGGCCAGTGCCTGTCCTTGAGCATCGAACAGGCGCAAACCCAGTGCCCGCAACATGCCGCTGCCAGCATCATTGGTGGCGCTGCCGCCGATGGCCAGAATGATTCGCCGTGCGCCTGCATCAAGGGCGGCAGCGATCAACTGTCCGGTGCCGAATGTGCTGCTGCGACAGGCATCGCGTTGCGCCAGGCTGAGCAACTGCAAGCCACTGGCCTGGGCCATCTCGATGATCGCCGTGCGGCTCTCGGCCAGCCAGCCCCAACCCGCCTGAACCGGTTCTCCCAGCGGGCCCTGTACTTGCTCGCGGCGCAGTTCACCGCTGCAGGCGGCGATAATCGCTTCCATCGTACCTTCGCCACCATCGGCCATCGGGCACTTGAGCAATTGCGCCTGCGGCCAGACCTGAGCCAGGCCCAGGGCGATAGCATCGGCCACCCCTTCGGCGCTGAGGCTGTCCTTGAACGAGTCGGGGGCGATGACGATTTTCATGGGGATTCTCCTGGTCCAGATTGTTGCATGCTGACAGCTAGGCAACGTGCGGGCTTCTGTCGGATGCACAAAAGCGCTGCCCCCGGGTTGGTCAGTTTGCCCAATCAGGCGCCAGCAGGCAGCAACTGCAACCCCAGGTACAGGCTCAGCATGCCATCCAGACGCAAGGGGTCGACCTCACTCAACTCGGCTATGCGCTCCAGGCGATAGCGCAAGCTGTTGCGGTGAATCCCCAAGGCGTCGGCGCAGGCCTGGCTCTGGCCATCGTGAGCACACCAGGCGCGCAAGGTCGCCAACAGTTGACCACTGTTGTCTTTGGCGCGAATGCGCTGCAAGGGTTCGAGCAGCTCGTCCAGGGCATCATCGTTGCGGTGACGCCACAGCAGTGCCGGCAGCCGGTAGCGGGAAAGGGTAAGAATTCGCTCGTCCGGCAGCACTTCGCGGCCATAGGCCTGCAAGTCGCGGACACGCCGGTAACCACGGCGCAATTGCTCAAGGCTCTGCGCGGCCGAACCTGTAGCAAGGCGCTGCACCTGCCAGCCATGGCGCTGGAGTTTCTCCAGCAAGCGCGGTTCATCCAGGGTCACGCTGGCCGGTCGGCACCACAGCAGCGACTGGCGCGCAGGACTTACGCACCAGCTGTCCGGATAGCGGCTCATCAACCAGCTGGCCAAGGTTTCTGCAGCCGGACCGCTATCCAGCTCGAACAGGCAAGGCACCCGCGGCAACTGCGGCTTGAGCCCCAATTGCCGGGCTTCGTCGACCAAACGGGGTGAGTCACCCGAGCCGCCCAGCAACAAGGCGAGCAAATCGTCGCAACGCTGGCGCCGCCACTGCTGCTCCACCTGCATATGGCGCTGGGCCAGGAGCATCTCGGCGGTCATGCGTACCAGTTGCGCATAGGTACGCAGTTGCTGCGGGTCGCCGGTCAGGCCCAACACCCCCATCAATCGACCATCGAGCAACAGCGGCAGGTTGATCCCCGGCTGCACACCCTTCAGACATTTGGCTGCCTCGACATCCAGCTCGACGATCCGGCCGTTGGCCAGAACCAATTGCGCCCCCTCATGACGGGTATTGATGCGCTCCGGCTCACCGCTGCCGAGGATCAGCCCCTGACTGTCCATGACGTTGACGTTGCACGGCAAAATCGCCATTGCCCGATCGACGATATCTTGCGCCAGGTCATGGTCCAGTTCGAACATGGGAGGATCCTTGTTGTCGCAATGATTGGTCCGCGGCACAGCAGGCCGCTGAAAATGCTGTGCAAAAGCACAAAGACAGCCACGGTCCGCTCACCGAGACTCATCGCAGCAGCCGCCTCGACGCAGGCTGCGGCGATAAAAATAAACGAAGAGAGCAAATCATGTCATACAGCCCTGCCCCTGACCAAGGCCAAGACGACACCCGCAATGCGCTGTATCGGCGCATCACCCTGCGGCTGATCCCCTTCATCTTTATCTGCTACCTGTTCAACTACCTGGACCGGGTCAACGTTGGCTTCGCCAAGTTGCAGATGCTCGATGCACTGAAATTCAGCGAAACCATCTACGGCCTCGGTGCCGGTATCTTCTTCATTGGCTATGTGCTGTGCGGCCTGCCCAGCAACCTGGCGCTCAACCGCTTCGGTCCGCGACGCTGGATCGCGCTGATGATGATCGTCTGGGGCACCTTGTCGACGTGCCTGCTGTTCGTCACCACGCCGATGGAGTTCTACGTGCTGCGCCTGTTCACCGGCGCGGCTGAAGCGGGCTTCTTCCCCGGCATCGTGCTGTACCTCTCGCGCTGGTTCCCGGCCACGCGCCGCGGCCGGATCATGGCCTTGTTCATGTCGGCGATCCCGGTCTCCGGGCTGCTCGGCGGGCCATTCTCCGGCTGGATTCTCAACCACTTCGCCGCCGGTCAACATGGCCTGGCCGGCTGGCAGTGGATGTTCCTGATCCAGGGGCTGCCAACCGTATTGCTCGGCTTCATGGCAGTGTTCCTGCTCAGTGACGGCTACGCCACAGCCAAATGGCTGAGCCCGGCAGAGCGCGAAATCATCAAGCATGACCTGGCCGTGGATGCCGCCAGCAAGCCGGTCACCACCAGTGACAGCCTGCTCTCGGTGTTCACCAACCCGATGATCTGGACCTTTGGCTTTGTTTACTTCTGCATCCAGAGCGGCGTGTACGCGATCAACTTCTGGCTACCGTCGATCATCAAGAGCCTGGGCTTCAGCGATGCCCTGCTGATTGGCTGGTTGAGCGCGATTCCTTACCTGCTCGCGGGTGTGTTCATGCTGCTGGTGGGCCGTTCGGCGGACCTGCGCAACGAGCGGCGCTGGCACCTGGTGGTGCCGATGCTGATGGGCGCGGTCGGCCTGCTGATCGCGGTCAACTTCGCGCACAGCCCGGCGATTGCCATTGTCGGCCTGAGCATCGCCACCATGGGCGCCCTCACCGGCCTGCCAATGTTCTGGCCGATGCCCACTGCGCTGCTCAGTGCCGGCACAGCAGTGGCGGGCCTGGCGATCATCAACTCGGTCGGGCAGATGGCCGGATTCCTCAGCCCGTACCTGGTGGGTTTCATCAAGGACCAGACCGGTTCGACCGATGCCGCGCTGTATTCACTGGCCGGCCTGATTGTAGTCGGCAGCCTGGTGGCCCTGCGGGTTTCCCGTTCGCGCGTTACCGGTTCGGTGGCTGAATCGGTGAACTGAGGCGGGCCTTTCGCGGGGCAAGCCCGCTCCCACCCGGTGGGAGCGGGCTTGCCCCGCGATGCTTTCAAACCCCGCTAGAACTGTGTAAAACAGATCGGATCCAACCTGCCAAGGATTCTCGATCATGATCTACCGTCCACTGGGCCGCAGCGGCCTGCAAGTGTCCGCCCTGACCCTGGGCAGCATGATGTTCGGCGAGCCCACCAGCGCCGAAGATTCCCTGCATATCATCGACAAAGCCTGGGACCAGGGCATCAACTTCATTGACACCGCAGACGTGTACAGCGCCGGGCGCAGTGAAGAGATCGTCGGCGAAGCGATTGCCCGCAACCGCCATGAATGGGTGCTGGCGACCAAGGTCGGCTTTGGTCCGGCTGACGGCGTGCCCAACCGCAGCGGTTTGAGCCGCAAGCACATCTTCAATGCGATCGAGGCCAGCCTGACGCGCCTGGGCACCGATTACCTGGACATCTACTACCTGCACCGCGAAGACCACAACACCCCGCTGGAAGTGAGCGTTGCCGCCATTGGCGACCTGATCCGCCAGGGCAAAATCCGTTACTGGGGCGTGTCCAACTTCCGTGGCTGGCGTATTGCCGAAATCTGCAACCTGGCCGAGCGTCTGGGCGTGCCGAAACCGGTGGTCAGCCAGCCGCTGTACAACATCGTCAATCGCCAGGCCGAACCCGAGCAGTTCCAGGCGGCGGCGCATCATGGCCTGGGCATTGTGCCCTTCAGCCCGTTGGCGCGCGGCGTGCTCAGCGGCAAATACGCGCCCAACGCCGCGCCTGATGCAGGCAGCCGTGCCGGGCGTCAGGACAAGCGCATCCTGGAAACCGAGTGGCGCCCCGAGTCCCTGGCCATTGCCCAGAAGATCCACGCCTATACCCGGGACAAGGGTGTCGGCATGGTCGAATTCGCCATTGCCTGGGTGCTCAATAATCAGCTGGTCAGCTCGGCCATTGTCGGGCCACGTACCGCAGCGCAGTGGGACACCTACAGCGGCGCACTGCAGGTCAAGATCAGCGCTGAAGATGAAGCGTTCATTGACTCACTGGTGACCCCGGGACACGCCTCGACTCACGGCTACAACGATGTCGCGCACTTCGTCAGCGGTCGCCTGCCACGCTGAGCATGCAAAAATGCAGATTCGGCCTGCAGTTTTGTCGATTGTATTGAGCAAATTTGCACTGATAGGATCCAGCGATCCTCTAGCGCCTACCCAGATCGTGATATTTCACGTGGAAAATCAATAACAAAGCAGGGAGACAGCGATGACCGCGCACGCTCAAACGCCGACCGGGGCGCCGATTCTGGCCCAGGTTCGCAATCATATCGGTCACTTGACCCTCAATCGCCCGGCCGGCCTCAATGCCCTGACCCTGGACATGGTGCGCAGCCTGCAGCAGCAGCTTGATGCCTGGGCCAACGATCCATTGGTCCACGCCGTGGTCCTGCGCGGTGAAGGCCCTAAGGGCTTCTGTGCCGGTGGCGACATCCGTTCGCTGTACGACAGCTACAAGGCCGGTGACAGCCTGCACCGGGATTTCTTCGTCGAGGAATACGCCCTCGACCTGTGTATCCACCATTACCGCAAGCCGATCCTGGCGTTGATGGACGGCTTTACCCTCGGCGGTGGCATGGGCCTGGCCCAGGGCGCGGAACTGCGGGTAGTCACCGAGCGCAGCCGCCTGGCCATGCCGGAAGTCGGCATCGGTTACTTCCCGGATGTCGGCGGCAGCTACTTCCTCTCGCGGGTTCCCGGCGAGCTGGGTACCTACCTGGGCGTCAGCGGCGTCCAGGTGCAGGCAGCCGACGCGCTGTACTGCGGCTTGGCCGACTGGTACCTGGACAGCAGCAAGCTGGCGCTGCTGGATGAACGTCTCGACACCCTGAGCTTTAGCGAACACCCGCTCAAAGACCTGCAAGGTGTGCTGAGCAAGCTCGGTACCCAGGTGCTCGAAGACGCCCCTCTGGCCAGACTGCGTCCGGCCATCGATCACTTCTTTGCCCTGCCCGACGTCAGCAGTATCGTGGAACAACTACGGGCAGTGACCGTGGCCGACAGCCACGAATGGGCGCTGAAAACCGCCGATCTGCTGGAAACCCGTTCACCCCTGGCCATGGCCGTGACCCTGGAGATGCTGCGCCGAGGCCGTCACCTGAGCCTGGAAGACTGCTTCAAGATGGAACTGCATCTGGACCAGCAATGGTTCGAGCATGGTGACCTGATCGAAGGCGTGCGCGCACTGATCATCGACAAGGACAAACAACCGCGCTGGAACCCTCCGAGCCTCGCCGGCCTCAGCCGTCAGCGCGTGGATCAATTCTTCGAAGGCCTGTAAGGCCTGGAGTACGCAGATGCAAGACCTGGAACTGACAGAAGAACAGATCATGATCCGCGACATGGCCCGCGATTTCGCCCGTGGCGAGATTGCGCCCCATGCCCAGGCCTGGGAAAAAGCCGGCTGGATCGATGATGCAGTGGTCAAGAAGATGGGCGAGCTGGGCCTGCTCGGCATGGTCGTACCGGAACAATGGGGCGGCAGCTACACCGACTATGTCGCCTATGCCCTGGCGGTTGAAGAAATCGCCGCTGGCGATGGCGCTACCGGTGCGTTGATGAGTATCCACAACTCCGTCGGCTGCGGCCCGCTGCTCGCCTACGGCAGCGCCGAACAGCAACAGACCTGGCTGGAGCGCCTGGCGACTGGCCAGGTGATCGGTTGCTTCTGCCTGACCGAGCCGCAAGCCGGCTCCGAAGCGCACAACCTGCGCACCCGTGCCGAGTTGCAGGGCGATCACTGGGTCATCAACGGCGCCAAGCAGTTCGTCAGCAACGCACGTCGCGCCGGCCTTGCCATCGTCTTTGCGGTAACTGACCCGGAGCTTGGCAAGAAAGGTATCTCGGCGTTCCTGGTGCCGACCGACAACGAAGGCTTTGTCGTCGATCGCAGCGAACACAAAATGGGCATCCGCGCCTCCGACACCTGCGCGGTGACCTTGAACAACTGCCGCATTCCCGCTGCCAACCTGCTCGGCGAGCGTGGCAAGGGCCTGGCCATTGCCCTGTCCAACCTTGAAGGTGGACGTATCGGCATCGCCGCCCAGGCACTGGGGATTGCCCGCGCAGCCTTCGAAGCGGCGCTGGTTTATTCGCGTGAGCGGATCCAGTTTGGCAAAGCGATCAACGAGCACCAGAGCATCGCCAACCTGCTGGCCGACATGCAGGTGCAGATCAATGCCGCGCGCCTGCTGATCCTGCATGCCGCACGCCTGCGCAGTGCTGGCAAACCCTGTTTGAGCGAAGCGTCACAGGCCAAGCTGTTCGCTTCTGAGATGGCCGAAAGAGTCTGCTCCAAGGCGATCCAGGTGCATGGTGGCTATGGCTATCTGGAAGATTACCCGGTGGAGCGCTACTACCGCGATGCGCGGATCACCCAGATCTATGAGGGGTCGAGCGAAATCCAGCGCATGCTGATTGCGCGGGAGCTCAAGCACTACTCACTGTAAAAAGCGAACTGTGGGAGCTGGCCTTGCCAGCGATACAGACGCCGCGCAACACCTGACACAGCGGCGATCCTATCGCCGGCAAGGCCAGCTCCCACAGTTGACCGGGCGCAACAGATGCGACGATAGACGCGTCAAATCGCACTGATGCAAATTAGCCATTGAAACCACAGCAAAGCCTGAAGTAAGCTCGGTCTCATCAACTGGAGAGTCCCATGTCGCCATCCACCCTCATTCACGCTCAACACGCAGGTCGCCCATCGCGTCCCGTGCTGGCTGTGGCCGAGTGTGCGACTGCCGCTCCTGCTGCGTTTTATTTTGGGTATTGGTTTAGCCACAGGCGCCGCTGATACCCACACCGGCGCCCACTTTCAAGGGGCCGCCGAACACGAGAATACTCAACCCCCGGTCGGCCCCCCGACCGGGGGTTTTGTTTTTTCAGCCCCCAGACAACCGAACAGAAAACGAGGATTACCCCATGAACTACGCCACTTACCACCGTTACCCAAGCTTTACTGCCTGGCGATTTAGCCAATCCCGTTCGGGCCAGCTTGCCGCCTCCGATCGGTCCAGCACAGGTGGCAGCACCACACAGAATCTCAATCCGGCTCTTTGTCGAACACCTCGATAGGGCCGACCGCGCGGGCCTGAACCCGCCGTCCGCCCAGGGAAATAATCGCCATGCAATCGTCTTCGCTCGCTCTGCCCCTGACCCAGCCTCAAGCCGCCAACTCTGCGGTCAGCCAACGTCTGCCCAGCCCGCACCTGCTCAAACAGCAGATGCCGCTGACCACCGCCCTTGCCCATCAGGTTGAAAACCATCGCCAGGCCGTGCGCGCCATTCTCGAAGGCCGCGATTCGCGCCTGCTGGTAATCGTCGGCCCATGCTCGATCCACGACCCGCGCTCGGCGCTGGAATACGCTGATCGCCTCAAAGCCCTCAATGAAGAGGTCAACGATCAGTTGCTGCTGGTGATGCGCGCCTACGTTGAAAAACCGCGTACCACGGTCGGCTGGAAAGGTCTGGCCTACGACCCGCACCTGGACGGCAGCGATGACATGCACGCCGGCATCGCCCTGTCCCGCGGCCTGATGCTGGGTATGCTCGAACGCGGCCTGCCGATTGCCACCGAGCTGCTGCAGCCAATGGCTGCCGGCTACTTCGACGACCTGCTGAGCTGGGCTGCCATCGGTGCACGCACCACCGAGTCGCAGATCCACCGTGAGATGGTCAGCGGCCTGGAGCTGCCCGTGGGCTTCAAGAACGGCACCGACGGCGGCGTCGCCATCGCTTGCGACGCGATGCGCAGTGCGGCGCATCCGCACCGCCATTTCGGCATGGATACGCAGGGCTTCCCGGCGATTATCGAAACCCTGGGCAATCCCGACACTCACCTGGTATTGCGTGGCGGCCACCAGGGCCCGAACTACGACCAGGCCAGCATCGCGCAAGCTCGTCAGGGCTTGCTCAAAGCAGGACTGGCGCCGCGGATCATGGTCGATTGCAGCCATGCCAACAGCGGCAAAGACCCACTGCGCCAACCGGCGGTGTTCGAAGATGTATTGCGCCAACGCCTGCAAGGTGATCGCTCAATCGTCGGCATGATGCTCGAAGGGCATCTGTTCGACGGTTGCCAGACGCTGGGCAAGGCACCGCTCAAATACGGTGTGTCGATCACCGATGGCTGCCTGGGATGGAGCGCGACAGAAATGCTGTTAAGCCGGGCCGCAGCAGCCTTACGTGACATTCCACAGGAAAATCCGGCGCTAATCGGTTAGTCTCGGCACTTTCTTGCAAAGGAGTATCTCCCATGGCCAAAGCCACTGCCCGTCACATTCTGGTTGCCACTGAAGACAAGTGCAATGAACTGAAGGCTCAGATCGAAGCCGGTGCCGATTTCGCTGAAATCGCCAAAGCCAACTCCACCTGCCCGTCCAGCCGTCAGGGCGGCGACCTGGGCTCCTTCGGCCCGGGCCAGATGGTCAAGGAGTTCGACACCGTGGTGTTCAGTGCTCCAGTCGGCACCGTACAAGGCCCGGTGAAGACCCAGTTCGGCTATCACCTGCTGGAAGTGACCAGCCGTCAGGACTGAGTCCGTCACTGAACCGGCCCGCCAGGGCCGGTTCAGCACCTGCTAAGCTTCAGCCACAATCGTGGGTACAGGTAGTCAGGCGCTTGCAAACCGGTCTTTCCCCCCTTCTTATCGCTTTTGGTCTGGCCCTGGCCTGGACCCATGCCGTATTGGCAGCCCCCGGTCACGCCCTCACGGTCTATGGCGAACCGCCACGCTACCCTGCTGGTTTCCAGCACTTCGAATACACCAACCCCGATGCCCCCAAAGGCGGCAGCCTGCGCCGCTCGGCTATCGAGATCGGCCAGTTCGACCATGTGTTGCCGTACATCGACAAGGGCATCGGCGTGGCCGAGGTCGATGGCTGGTTATATGCCCCCCTGGCCGTGCGCGCCCAGGATGAGCCCTACACCGTTTATGGGCTGGTCGCCCGTCAACTGGAGCGGGATCCCGAAGGACACTGGCTGCGCTTCTACCTCGACCCCCATGCCCGCTTTGCCGATGGTCAACCCATCCGCGCGGAAGATGTGCGCTACACCTTCGATCTGCTGATACGTGAGGGCAACCTCAAGTACCGCACCCAGTTCGCCGATGTCGAACGGGTCGAGATCGAGGGCCCACGCCAGATCCGTTTTCACTTCAAGAACAACCAGAACCGCACCTTGCCCCTGGACCTGGCCACCCTGCCGGTGCTGCCCGAGCACTGGTGGAAAGACCGCGACTTTGCCAACGGCGGCGGTTTCGAAGCGCCACTGGGCAGCGGCCCCTACCGTATCGGCAAGATCGACAATGGCCGCAGCGTCACCTTCGAGCGCAACTCCGACTGGTGGGGGCGTGATCTGCCGGTCAACCGCGGGCGCTATAACTTCGATCGTTTGAGCATCGAATACTTCGGCGACACCGAAGTGGCGCGCCAGGTGCTACGCGGCGGGGGCTTCGACTACAACCGCGAGTTCTCCGCCACCGGCTATTCGATCGGCTACAACAGCCCGGCCCTGGACGATGGCCGGTTGCAGCGGGCGCACCTGGCCAAAGATGCACCGCAGACGGCCCAGGGTTTCGTCTTCAACCTGCAGCGCCCGGTGTTCAAGGACCGTCGGGTGCGCCAGGCACTGGCCTTGCTGTGGGACTTCGAATGGAGCAACCGGCAGATGATGCGCAACATGTACATCCGCCAGCAGAGCTTTTTCGCCAACAGCGCACTGGCCGCCCGCGCCTTGCCGGATGCGCAGGAACTCAAGCTGCTCGAACCGCTGCGTGGGCAGGTGCCTGACGAAGTGTTCAGCCAGGTATTCGAGGCACCGCGTACAGACGGCTCGGGGCTCATTCGCGACAAACAGCTGCAAGCCCTGGCGCTGCTGCAAGCGGCTGGCTGGAAACCCAAAGACGATCAACTGGTCAACGCTCAGGGCGAGCCGCTACGGTTTACCTTTCTCAACGGCCAGGCCGGTTTCGAGCGTCTGCTGCTGCCGTGGAAGCGCAATCTGGCGCAAATCGGCATCACCCTGGAGATCCGCCGCATCGACGCCTCGCAGTACGTCAACCGGCTGATGGCCCGCGACTACGACCTGATCGTCACCGGCTACCCGGTGTCGCCGTCGCCGGGGCTTGAGCTGTACAACTTCTTTGGCTCGGCTGCGGCCAACGACCCGGGTTCGAACAACTACATGGTCTTGCAGGATCCGGCGGTAGACCGCTTGCTCGACGGCCTGGTCAAAGCTGAAACCAAAGCCGACATGCTCCGCCACGCGCATGCCCTGGACCGGGTCCTGAGCTGGAACTACTACTGGATTCCCAACTATTACCCGCCGGGTTCGTCGACGGTGTGGTGGAACCGCTTCGGCCTGCCCAAGGTGCAGCCGAGCAACGACGAAGGCCTGGACAGCTGGTGGGAAGTCAGCCCGACCGCGCTGACCAACGCACAGATGGCAGAGCGCCTCAAGGAGCAGCCATGACCGCGTACATCCTGCGCCGCCTGTTGCTGATCGTGCCGACCTTGCTGATCATCCTGCTGGTCAACTTCATCATCGTCCAGGCCGCGCCAGGCGGGCCGGTGGAACAGGCGATCGCCCGTTTGCAAGGCATCGGCGGCGGTGCACCGGGGGCCAGCGTCGAAACCCTGCATGCCAGCTCGCGGGCCAGCCGCGGCCTGGACCCCAAGCTGATCGAAGACATCAAGCGCCAATACGGCTTCGACAAGTCGGCCCCCGAGCGGTTGTGGCTGATGCTGAGCCAGTATGCCCGCCTGGATTTCGGCAACAGTTTCTTTCGGGGCGCCAAGGTCACCGACCTGATCCTGGAAAAGATGCCGGTAACCTTGTCGCTGGGCTTTTGGGCGACCTTGATCACCTACCTGGTGTCGATCCCCCTGGGCATTCGCAAGGCGATACGTCACGGTTCGGCCTTCGATGCCTGGAGCAGTAGCCTGATCGTGATCGGCTACGCCCTGCCCTCGTTCCTGTTTGCCTTGCTGCTGATCGTGCTGTTTGCCGGTGGCACTTCGTTGAACTGGTTTCCCGTACGCGGCCTGGTCTCAGAAGACTTTGACCAGTTGAGCCTGCTGGGCAAGCTGGCCGATTACTTCTGGCACCTGGTGCTGCCGGTCGGTGCGCTGGTGATCGGCGGTTTTGCGACCCTGACCTTGCTGACCAAAAACGCCTTTCTCAACGAAATCACCCGCCAATACGTCATCACCGCCCGGGCCAAGGGCCTGAGCGAACGTCGGGTGCTGTACGGTCATGTGTTTCGCAACGCGATTCTGCTGGTGGTGGCAGGCATCCCCCAGGCGTTGATCAGTGTGTTCTTCGCTGGGTCCCTGCTGATCGAGGTGATCTTCTCCCTCGATGGCCTCGGCCGCATGAGCTATGAGGCGGCCGTGTCGCGGGACTATCCGGTGGTATTTGGCTCGTTGTTCATTTTCACCCTGTTCGGCCTGCTGATCCGCCTGGTCGGCGACCTGTGCTACACCCTGGTCGATCCGCGCATCGACTTTGCCACGAGGGCCCACTGATGTTCAGCCTGTCGCCGGTTTCACGCAGACGCCTGCAGCGTTTTCGGCGCAACCGCCGTGGCTGGATCTCGCTGTGGCTGTTTGCCGTGCTGCTGGTGCTGAGCCTGGGTGCCGAGCTGGTGGCCAACGACAAACCACTGCTCATGGGCTATCAGGGGCAATTGTATTTCCCGGCGTTCAAGCGCTACACCGAGCAGACCTTTGGCGGCCAGCTGCCGTTCCAGCCGGACTACCGCAGCCAGTATGTGCAGCAGCTGATCAAGGACCAGGGCGGCTGGATGCTGTTCGCGCCGGTGCCATTCAGCGCCGACACGCCCAACTATGACCTGCAGCAACCTACGCCCAGTCCACCGTCGGCAGTGAACTGGCTGGGTACCGATGACCAGGCCCGCGACGTGCTCGCGCGGGTGCTGTACGGCACGCGGGTGTCGATCCTGTTTGCCCTGGCCCTGACCTTGATCAGCACCGTGATCGGCATCGCCGCCGGCGCCTTGCAGGGCTACCACGGTGGCTGGGTCGACCTGATCGGGCAACGCCTGCTGGAGGTGTGGTCCGGCCTGCCGGTGCTCTACCTGCTGATCATCCTCAGCGGTTTTGTCGAGCCGAACTTCTGGTGGTTGCTGGGGATCATGGCGCTGTTTTCCTGGCTGGCACTGGTGGATGTGGTGCGCGCCGAGTTCCTGCGCGGACGCAACCTCGAGTACGTGCAAGCCGCACGGGCCCTGGGCCTGCAGGACAGTGGCGTGATCCTGCGGCACATTCTGCCCAACGCCATGAATGCCACTTTCACCTACCTGCCGTTCATTCTCACCGGCGCCATCACCACCTTGACCGCGCTGGATTTTCTCGGTTTCGGCATGCCGGCCGGCAGCGCTTCGCTGGGCGAACTGGTCAACCAGGGCAAGCAGAACCTGCAGGCGCCCTGGCTGGGCTTTACCGCGTTTTTTGCCCTGGCCTTGATCCTCTCGCTGCTGGTGTTCATCGGCGATGCCTTGCGCGAAGCCTTCGATCCACGGGCATAATCGCAGCCTTTGATTTTCAGGGAGCGGCCCATGCCTGCCAATGACAGCCTCAAGGATTATCAGCAGGTACGCCAACTGGCGATCCGTTCGCTGTTCGAAATCATCGAGCAGTCCAGCGAAGGCACCCTGATCGTTGACCGCGACGCGCGCATTGTCTGGATGAACCAGCGCTATGCCCGGCGCTTTGGCCTTGAAGATGCCGCCAGTGTCATTGGCCAGCCCTGTGAAAGCGTGATTCCCGGCAGCCTGATGCGCGAGGTGGTCAACAACGGCCGGCCGATTCTGCTGGACATGCTCGACACGCCCAAAGAACCGCTGGTGGTCATGCGCCTGCCGGTGCATGACGCTGACGGCGCGTTGATCGGCGCCATCGGCTTTGCCCTGTTCGACGAACTGCGCAGCCTGTCGCCGCTGCTCAAGCGCTACGCCAGCATGCAGCAAGAGCTGGCCTCGACCCGCTCGCTGCTGCGTGCCCGACAGGCCAAGTACAGTTTTGCCCAGTTCATCGGCACCAGCGCTGCCAGCCTTGAAGTCAAGCGCCGGGCCCGGCGTGGCGCCAGCAGTGACTCGGCGGTGTTGCTGCTAGGCGAAACCGGCACCGGCAAAGAGCTGCTGGCCCATGCCATTCATGCAGCCTCTTCACGGGCGCACAAGGCGTTTGTCAGCATCAACAGCGCTGCCATTCCGGAAACCTTGCTTGAAGCCGAATTCTTTGGCACCGCACCGGGTGCCTACACCGGCGCCGATCGCAAAGGCCGCCCGGGCAAGTTGCAACTGGCTGAGGGTGGCACCCTGTTTCTCGACGAAATCGGCGACATGCCGCTGCCGTTGCAGAGCAAATTGCTGCGCGTGCTGCAGGAAAAGGAATACGAGCCGGTGGGCTCCAACCAGATGATGCGCAGCGACGTGCGGATCATTGCCGCGACCTCCACTGACCTGACCGCAGCCATGGCCCGCGGCGAGTTTCGCGCCGACTTGTACTACCGGCTCAACGTCTTGCCGATCCAGGTGCCGCCACTGCGTGAACGCCTGGATGACCTGCCGGCGCTGAGCGAGGCGATTCTCGAAGAGCTGGGCAGCCAGCACGAGCTGGATGACGAAGCCCAAGCGTTGCTGGCCCGGCATGCCTGGCCGGGTAATATCCGTGAGCTGCGTAATGTGCTCGAACGCACCACCTTGCTTGCCGATCAGCCGCGACTGGGCGTCAAGGACTTGCAGGCGGCGCTGGGTAACCTGACGCCACCGGAGGCGCAGGTACAACCATTGGATTACAGGCAGGCCTGTGCCGCATTTGAACGGCAGTTGTTGACCAGCACCCTTGCGCGCCATGCCGGCAATGTACCTGAGGCCGCAAGGCAGCTGGGTTTGGGACGATCGACCCTGTACAAAAAGCTGGTTGCGCTGGGGATCAAGTCTCAATAAAGAAACTTCGATCTCAATTAAGAGACAAACATCAATCCTGTGGGAGCCGGCCTTGCCGGCGATGCAAGGCAAAGCCTTGCCAAGCCAGGGCTGCTTCGCACCCCATCGCCGGCAAGGCCGGCTCCCACATTTTATGTCTCATATTCGAGACAAATTTTCGAAACGGTTTCATAAAATATAAAAATACTGTTTTAAAACAAGCAGTTATGAATCTGGCACGATTCCCGCTATCTCCTGCAACCCAACAAAAACAAGATGCACCCAAGGAGACACTCGATGAGTGTGATCATCGCCCTTGCAGCCCTGGCGCTGCTGATGCTGGCTGCCTACCGTGGTTATAGCGTTATCCTCTTCGCCCCCATCGCCGCCCTCGGCGCGGTACTGCTCACCGACCCTTCTGCCGTAGCCCCGGCCTTTACCGGCGTGTTCATGGAAAAGATGGTCGGCTTTATCAAGCTGTACTTTCCGGTGTTCCTGCTCGGTGCCGTATTCGGCAAGCTGATCGAACTGTCCGGTTTCTCCCGCTCGATCGTCGCCGCCGCCATCCGCCTGCTCGGCACCCGTCAGGCCATGCTGGTGATCGTGCTGGTCTGTGCACTGCTGACCTACGGCGGCGTGTCGCTGTTCGTGGTGGTGTTTGCGGTCTATCCGTTTGCTGCCGAGATGTTCCGCCAGAGCAATATTCCCAAGCGCCTGATCCCGGCGACCATCGCCCTGGGTGCGTTTTCCTTCACCATGGATGCCCTGCCCGGCACCCCGCAGATCCAGAACATCATCCCCAGCACCTTCTTCAACACCACCGCCTGGGCGGCGCCCTGGCTGGGACTGATCGGCACCCTGTTCGTGTTCTGCACCGGCATGCTCTACCTGCAACGCCAGCGCAACAAGGCCCTACGCGCTGGCGAAGGCTACGGGTCAGACCTGCGCAACGAGCCGGAAACCGCCGCCGACCTGAAATTGCCCAACCCGCTGCTGGCACTCTCGCCACTGCTGCTGGTGGGCGTGATGAACCTGCTGTTCACCCACTGGATTCCCGCCTGGTACGGCAAGACCCACAGCCTCAGCCTGCCGGGCATGAGCACGCCGGTACAGACCGATATCGCCAAGCTCACCGCCATCTGGGCGGTCGAGGCGGCGCTGCTGCTGGGCATTTTGCTGGTGCTGGTGGCCGGCTTTGGCGCGATCAAGCATCGCTTGGCCGAAGGCAGCAAAAGCGCGGTCAGCGGTGCACTGCTGGCAGCGATGAACACCGCCTCGGAATACGGTTTCGGTGCGGTGATCGCCTCTTTGCCAGGCTTTCTGGTGCTGGCCGATGCCTTGCGCGCGATCCCCAATCCGCTGGTCAATGAAGCGATCACCGTGACCTTGCTGGCCGGCATCACCGGTTCTGCGTCCGGTGGCATGAGTATCGCCCTGGCAGCGATGTCCGACAGTTTCATCGCCGCCGCCAATGCCGCCAATATTCCGCTTGAAGTACTACACCGCGTAGCGGCCATGGCCAGTGGCGGCATGGATACCCTGCCGCACAACGGCGCGGTCATCACCCTGCTGGCGGTCACCGGCCTGACCCACCGCGAGGCCTACAAGGACATTTTCGGCATTACCCTGATCAAGACTCTGGCCGTGTTCGTGGTCATCGCCACCTTCTATGCTACCGGCATCGTTTAAGGAGCTACTCATGCAACTCAAAGGCAAAACAGCAGTGGTTACCGGCTCCACCAGCGGCATCGGCCTGGGTATTGCCCATGTATTGGCCAAGGCCGGCGCCAACCTGATCCTCAACGGCTTCGGCGACGCCAGTGCGGCCATCGCCGAGGTCGCCCGCCACGGTACCCGGGTCGGTCATCACCCGGCCGATCTTGGTGATGTAAAACAGATCGAAGACCTGTTCGCTTACGCCGAGCGGGACTTTGGCGGCGTCGACATTCTGGTCAACAACGCCGGCATCCAGCACGTCGCCGCCGTCGAAGACTTCCCGGTGGAACGCTGGGACTCGATCATCGCCATCAACCTGTCAGCGGTGTTCCATGGCACCCGTCTGGTACTGCCAGGCATGCGCCAGAAAAACTGGGGCCGGATCGTCAACATTGCCTCGGTGCATGGCCAGGTCGGCTCCACTGGCAAGGCGGCTTACGTTGCCGCCAAACACGGAGTGGTCGGGCTGACCAAGGTGGTGGGCCTGGAAACCGCCACCAGCAACATCACCTGCAACGCCATTTGTCCGGGCTGGGTACTGACGCCGTTGGTACAAAAACAGATTGATGACCGCGCCGCCAAGGGCATTGATGCACAACAAGCGCAGCACGATCTGCTCGCCGAGAAGCAGCCGTCATTGGCCTTTGTCACTCCCGAACATCTGGGTGAGCTGGTATTGTTCCTCTGTAGCGAGGCTGGCAGTCAGGTTCGTGGAGCTGCCTGGAACATCGATGGCGGCTGGCTGGCCCAATGACGGGTGGCCCGGGATCTGGCTACGGCATCGTCTTTTTTACCTGCAAGGAGGCCTTATGCGCCCAATCCCTTTCACTGCGCTGCTCACCCTGACCCTGGCTGCCGGTACGTCCGTACAGGCCGCCAGCCTCAAGGATGTCGCGCCCTATCCCGAGGCCGAAAAAGGCTTTACCCGCCAGGTCATCCACCTGCCTAAGCAAGCCGATGAGTCGGCGTTCAAACTGGAAGTCCTGGCCGGCAAGCAACTGCTGGTCGACTGCAACCGCCAGCGCCTGGGCGGCACCCTCGAAGAGAAAAACCTCGAAGGCTGGGGCTACAACTACTACCGCCTGGAAAAAGTCATGGGCCCGGCTTCGACGCTGATGGCCTGCCCGGACACCGCCAAGAAAGAAGCTTTCGTGCCGGTAGTCGGTGACGGTTTCCTGCTGCGTTACAACAGCAAGCTGCCCGTCGTGGTCTATGTACCTGAAGGCGTTGAAGTGCGTTACCGCATCTGGTCGGCCTCTGACGACGTGAAGAAAGCTACAGTGGAATAAAGGGTTCGGCACAAGAGGAACGCGGCATGAACCAAGTGCTCTGGCGCCCGAGCGAGGCGCGTATTCAGGCCAGTCGCATGGATGCCTTTCGCCGTGAGATCAACCGCAAGTACGGTCTGAGCTTGACCGACTACGAGCAGTTGCATCGCTGGAGCATCGACCAGCGTGCCGCGTTCTGGCAGACCCTTGCCGATTTCTTCCGGGTGCGCTGGCATCAGCCTGCCACCCGGGTCCTCGACGAAGGCCCGCAGATGCCCGATGCGCGCTGGTTCGCCGGCGCCACGCTGAACTTCGCCGAACACCTGCTGCGGCGCCGCGATGCGCTTCCAGCGTTGGTCGTGGTGCGTGAGGATGGCGAGCGGCGAATCATCACCCACGCCGAGCTGGCCGCACAGGTCGCGGGCCTGCAGCGCAGTTTTCAGGCTGCAGGCATTGGCGTTGGCGATCGCGTGGCGGCCTGCATGCCCAACACCTGGCAAACCCTGGTGGCGATGCTCGCCTGTACCAGCCTGGGGGCCATCTGGTCCTGCTCCTCACCGGAGTTCGGCACCCACGGCATCATTGACCGCTTCGGCCAGATCCAACCCAAGCTGCTGATAGCCTGTGGTGGTTATCAATACGCCGGTAAAGACATCGACCAGGTCGACAAAATCAACGAGGTGCTGGCACAGCTGCCCAGCCTTGAACACTTGCTGGTAGTGCCGTACAGCCGTGCCGGTACGCGCACTGACGAATTTCACAGTACTGCCCGCGTCAGTCTCTGGGACGACTTCTATCAAGCCGGTGGCGAACCGCAATTCACCCCGCTGCCCTTCGACCAGCCGCTGTACATTCTTTACTCCAGCGGCACCACCGGCGTGCCCAAGTGCATCGTGCACAGTGCTGGCGGTGTGTTGCTGCAGCACTTGAAGGAACACGGCCTGCACAACGACCTGGGCACGGACGACGTGCTGTTCTACTACACCACCTGCGGCTGGATGATGTGGAACTGGCTGGTCAGTGGCCTGGCAGTCGGCGTCACACTGGTGCTCTACGACGGCTCGCCGTTGCATCCCGGCCCCGAGCGTTTGCTCGACCTGATCGACAGCGAACGGATCAGCGCCTTCGGTACCAGCGCCAAGTACCTGGCGGCGCTGGAACATGCGCATATCCAGCCACGCCTGAGTCATCGCCTGGACTCACTCAAGCTGTTGCTGTCTACCGGCTCGCCGCTGTCGCCGGAAAGCTATGACTACGTGTACCGCGAGTTCAAGGCCGACCTGTGCCTGGCCTCGATGTCTGGCGGTACCGACATCTGTTCCTGCTTTGTCATCGGCAACCCGGTGCTGCCGGTGCGGCGCGGGCAGATCCAGTGCAAGAGCCTGGGCATGGCCGTGGAGGTCTGGAACGATGACGGTCATGCCCTGGTTGGCGAAAAAGGCGAGCTGGTCTGCACCCGGCATTTCCCGGCGCTGCCGCTAGGCTTCTGGAACGACCCGCAGGCCGAGCGCTTCCATGCCGCCTATTTCAGCCAGTTCCCGGGTGTATGGGCCCAGGGCGACTATGCCGAACAGACGCCTGAAGGCGGCATGATCATTCACGGCCGCTCGGACGCGGTGCTCAATCCCGGCGGCGTGCGCATTGGCACCGCAGAAATCTACCGCCAGGTAGAGAAGATCGACGAGGTGCTGGAGAGCGTCGCCATTGGCCAACGCTGGCAAAACGATGTACGCGTGGTGCTGTTTGTGCGTTTGCGTGAAGGCTTGCAACTGGACGAAGCACTAAAGGCACGGATTCGCCAGGTGATCCGCAGTAATACCACCCCGCGCCATGTACCGGCGGTGATCGCTGCGGTCAGCGATATCCCGCGCACCATCAGCGGCAAGATCGTCGAGCTGGCGATTCGCAACGTGGTGCATGGGGAACCGGTGAAAAACACCGACGCCCTGGCCAACCCCGAGGCCCTCGAACAATTTCGTGACCGCCCGGAGCTGCGTGATCAGGCATAATGCGCGGTTTTAGCGTTTTGCGAAGGTACCTCGAGATGAAAGCACAGGCCCGGCATATTCTGGTCAAGACCGCCGAAGAAGCCGAACAGCTCAAGCAACGGATCGCCAAAGGCGAGGCGTTCGACGTGCTGGCCAAAAAGTACTCGACCTGCCCGTCGGGCAAGCGCGGTGGTGACCTGGGCGAGGTGCGTCCGGGGCAGATGGTCGGCGCCATCGACCAGGTGATTTTCAAGAAACCGCTGCGCGTCGTGCACGGTCCGATCAAGAGCAAGTTCGGCTATCACCTGGTTCAGGTGTTCTACCGCGACTAAAGACTATCGTTGCGTCGCCCGGCGTGAAGCTGGCGCTGGTCAGCGAGGTTGTTGCGCAAGCCGACGATCAGGTTGGAAATCGCCCGGCTGCTGGTCAGCTGTTCGGCGCTGATACCGGTCACCAGCAAATCGACCCGTTCGCAACTGCGGTCGAACACCTTGACGGTCAACGAACGGTCGGCAGCCTGCGTGCACTGGCAGCGAGTGGGTAAAAAACTGCTTTCGATGATGTTGCGCAACTCCAGGGTCGAGAGCATCGGTATGTCTCCTTGGCAGGTGGCGGGCAACGGTTCCGGTGTGCCGGTCCAGCCATAAGCCTAGGACATTAGCCCGACAGCCTCAGACCCTTTCTCTATAAGCACCAAGCGCCAGACTAAGCCCGGCGTGCCGCCAACAGGCCGAGCCCGGCGCAACCGAGCAAGGTTGCACTGACCCGGTTGAACAAGCGCCGTGGCCCCGGCTGGTTGAACCAGCGCTGCAGATAGGCGCCAAGCCAGGCATAGATCGCAATCGCCAGCCACTCCAGAACCAGGAACAAACCGCCCAGCCAGGCAAACTGCTCGGAAACCGGCATAGGGCTGGAAACCTGGACGAACTGCGGCAGGAACGCGGTGAAGATCAGTATCGCCTTGGGATTGCCAGCGGCGACCAGAAATTCCTGGCGTGCCAGACGCAAGGTACCGGCCTGGCGCTCGGCACTGACGCTCGCAGCAGCCACTGGTGCGCGCCACAGTTGCCAGGCGATGTAGAACAGATAGGCGGCGCCGAGCAGCTTGATGGTCAGGAACAGGTACTCGCTGGTATGCAGCACCACTGCCAGCCCCATGGCCGCCAGCACGATCATCCCGGCAAACGCCAGCAAGCGCCCGACGCCGGCCACACAGGCAATGCGCAGACCGTAGCGGCTGGCATTGTTCAGTGACAACAGGTTGTTCGGACCCGGCGCCATGTTCAGCGCGAAACAGGCAGGAACGAACAGTGCGAGTAATGAAAGGTCCATCGGGGTTCTCCGGCAGCTTGGACCGGAAGATTCGGGTCAGAAGCATTCAAGCGTCAAGGTACAGTTGGGCAAAAAAATTGGTTTTTCACGGAATTCCGGGGGTATGGTCCTTGGGATGGATGTTGGGGCTGTGAGCTTATCCAGTTGGTGTGGCGACGCTGCCGGCCCCTTCCGCCCTTACGGCGGCGCCTGTACTGACGTATCTTCGAAATCAGATTCTGTCAGAGCCAGGTTGATGCCAACGCGGAACAAGCCCGCGAGCAAAGCAAGTAACGATTCGCTTCGCTCTCGCTCTTGATCTTGATCTTCATGCACGCAAGTACAGGCGACACGGACTGCGACTTCAGGAGGCTGAGTGGAGGTGCCTGTAGGGGCCAGTGCGTAGCACCTTCGGCGTAGCCGAAGAGCGCGAGCCGTAGACTTGGCGAAGCAAGTCGTAGGCCGCGTGGCCCCGGAAGGTGCCGGAGCGAAGGGACCCGGAGCGCAGCGTAGGGCCGGATGCAGGAGCGAGCGGTTTTGCCTACTTTTTCCAAGAAAAAAGTAGGCCGCCGTAAGGGCGGAAGGGGCCGCCAGCATCGCCACACAGAATGGATAAGCTCGCCGTCTCAACATCCCAACCCAACCCAACCCAACCCAACCAGAGCAGCAGCCTGTTCAGCGATACAGGCCAGGGGCAAACCCGACTGTGACTGATCGCATTGGCCGTAACGGTGATCATTCACCTGTTGTGGCGTTGACCAGGCTGAGCGTATCCAGCGCCAACAGACTGAAATGGCCACGGGACCAGCCGCCGGTATCGATATGCCAGATATTGCCCAGCACCCGCATTGCTTGCAGCGGGGTGTGCCCCACGATCAACGCGCGCAGGCCGGCAATCGGCCGCTCATCATCCACTTGCAGTCGACGCCGCGACCACTGGCAATAGTCCTGAAGCTCGAACGCTGGCTGCGTCTGCAGTTGCTCGCACAACTCGGACCAGCTGGCACAAGGGCAATCGGCGTGTACCAGACCGACCAGCCCGGCGGACGTCTCGACCTGCAGCGCCAACGGCATGCGCGCAAAACGCTCGGCGAAACGTGCCTGCTCGCTGGCGGGCAGGTCAAGAAACCAGCCGCCGCCCGCCGCCCGGTACTGACCGTAATCCAGCCAGCCACCGCTGACATGCGTCACCGCCAGCGCCTCGTGGTTGCCTTGCACCGCGTGAAACCAGGGCTGTTCCAGCCAGTGCAACGCCTGCGGGCACTCCGGGCCGCGGTCCACCAGGTCGCCGACGCTGAACAAGCGATCGACGGCGGGATCGAAACCGATGGCCGCCAGTTGTGCCTGCAGACGCTGGAAATGACCGTGAATATCACCCACGGCATAATCGCGTCCCCGCTTGTTGATGGCAAACCGCTCAACCCTGCTCAAGCTGTTCTCTCCTGACCCGCCAGCCTTGGCAGGGGTACAATAAAAGCTGTGCAGACACCTGCACCTGGAGGTGAATCATGCGCCCTGCCCTGACCTTTGTCGCCCTGAGCCTGCTGGCTTCAAGCAGCCTGGCTCAAACGCCACCGGCCGCCTCGGTCGAGGTCAACTACGACAAACCCGAACACTTTCGTGATGCCAGCCTCGACTCCAATGGCTATGAACGCGGCGCCGACGAGCATGTCATGAAAGAGCTGCGCAGTTATCTGCAGACACTGGGCAAGCGCTATCTGCCACCCGGCCAGACCCTGCGCATCGACATCCGCGACATCGACCTGGCCGGCCGCTACGAACCCTGGCACGCCCAGGCGTACACGATACGTTTCATGCGCGACATCACCTGGCCCAGTATTGACCTGCACTACGCACTCTCGCAACAAGGTCAGCTGCTCAACCAGGCCGATGCGCACCTGACGGACAAGTTCTACCTGCAGCGTCCAGGCCGTAGTGCCACCAGCGACCGGCTGTATGCGGAAAAAGCCATGCTCGAAGAGTGGTTCCGCAAGCAGTTTGGCGTACAGCGCCAGACTTCGTCCTGAACTGATCGGCTCGCCTGACAGTCTGAACCTGTGTGAACTGTGCAGAGGATGATTCCAATGGTCACTCACTACAAGGTCGCCGGCCACCTGGCTTGCGGCCACCACGGCAATAACCTGATTTCGACCCGCGAACTCAATCGCGTCAAGTGCCGCAGCTGTCGCAACACCGATGCCTACAAGGACGCCCGTCGCGAGCAACGCAACGCCGCTCGCCGCGCCGCGCGCAAGGCCAAGACGCAACATGCCGCCAACGACTGGCGCAGCGCCTGGATCGAACGCCTGAGCGCCCTGCCCGGACTACAGCGCCTGCCCCGCGGCTTTCACGGTCAGGCTTTCGTCTGACCCTGGCTGCGTAGCAGCTTGTCCGCGGCGCCAGGCAAGCGCAGAAAGACGGGGACGAGGCCCAGTGCAATTCCTCGGCAAAGCGTGCGCTCAGGATCCTCAAGGTAGGACGGAGCAAGTCAGCGTGCCGATGCACCTTTGCAAACCGCGGGACGTATCACGTCCCACGGTGCAAGGCTGCCCTTCACTGCCCGTCAGAAGTCGCGCAATTCAAGTCCTGAACTTCGACACCATCGCATTGAGCTCCACCGCCAGGCGCGAAAGATCCTGGCTGGCGGCGCTGGTCTGGTTGGCACCTGCCGATGTCTGGGTCGAAAGGTCGCGTATGTTCACCAGGTTACGATCCACTTCCCGGGCGACCTGGGCCTGCTCTTCGGAAGCCGAGGCGATCACCAGGTTGCGCTCGTTGATCGAGGAGATCGAACTGGCGATCACTTCCAGTGCGTCACCTGCGGCCTGAGCCACCTGCAGGGTATTGTTGGCACGGTTCTGGCTGCTGTGTATGGCACCGACCGCGCGCTCCGAGCCGGACTGTATGCCGCCGATCATCTGGCCGATTTCCTTGGTCGACTCCTGGGTCCGATGGGCCAGGGCGCGCACTTCATCGGCGACCACCGCAAAGCCACGCCCGGCATCGCCGGCGCGGGCGGCCTCGATGGCAGCGTTGAGGGCCAGCAGGTTGGTTTGATCGGCAATCGCGCCAATCACATCCAGCACCTGGCCAATCTCGTTGACCTGGCTGGCCAGCTGTTCAATCTCTTCCGAGGTGACCGTCACATCGCCGGCCAGCAGGCGGATCGACTCCAGCGCCTGTTTGACCTGATCGCGCCCCTGCAGGGTGGTCTGATCGGCCGTCTGGGAAGCATCGGCGGTGCTCGACGCGTTGCTCGCCACCTCTTCAACGGCGGCAGTCATCTGGTTCACCGCCGTCGCCGCCTGATCGATCTCGGCGCTCTGCTGGTGCAGGCCGCGGCTGGTGTCTTCAGTCACTGCGTGCAGTTCTTCCGACGCCGAGGCCAACTGGTCAGACGCGCTGGATATCTGCCGGATCGTGTCGCGCAGGCTGTGCTGCATCGTGCGCAGCGAACTCAGGAGCATGGCCGGTTCGTCGTGGCCGGTAACATGGATTTCCTGGGTCAGCTCCCCCGCTGCTACGCGCTTGGCCACCTCAACCGCCTCGGCCATGGGGGCGACGATGCTGCGGGTCAGCAGGATGGCAATGATCGTCATCAGCAGCAGAATGATCACCAGCACGGCCAGCACTACCGTCACTGCCTCGGTGAACGCTTCGCTACTGTGTTGCGCGGCGGCATAGGCACCTTCCGAGTTGAAGTGGATCAACGCTGTCAGCGCGTCCAGCATCGTATCGGCATGTTCGGCTAGCGGGCCGTTGACCAGGCGATCAGCCTCCTCCAGCTCCCCCTTTGCTACAGCAGTGACGATCTGTGCCTGCAGAGCGGAGTAGCGTTGGTACTGGGCGAAGAAATGATCATAGAGTTCGCGGTCTTGCGTCAGCGTAATGGTTTTCTCGTAAGCACTCAGCTGATCGGGCAGCGTCTTGTTCACTGCTTCAAGCAGATCGAGGGTGCGCTGGCGCACACTGGCGTCATTGCGCAACACACTGCGCAAGGTGAGCGCTCGCGCTCTGCCCAGGCTGGTACCGACATCCCCAAGGGCAATGATCGCCGGCAGCCAGTCTTCCCGGATGCCATCGGTGGCGGCGTCCATTTGCCTGGCCTGAAACAGCGCGACCATCCCCATGATCACAACCAGCACTGCCAGAAATATGAATGTACATCCCGCTCGCATGCCTATTTTCAAGTTCCGCAACTGCATGACTTACTCCCTAACAAGGTCCACAACGGCTAGATGCCCAAAGTGATATCATAATGACATCACTCAGATCTATTCGGATGGCTGTAAGTCATAAAAGATCACGGTCGCAGGCAAGCGCTCCTCATTACGCAACACGCTCGAGCGTATCCACCGCGCCTTTCTTGCGCCCTCTGTTCCAGCGCATCAGCACGATCTGAACGACCTTGTTCCAGCAATAGGCCACCACGACGCCACCTACGATAGCGAGAACCACCGCGACCACCGGCTGATCGCTGATGCGCCGGGCCACGGAGTGGAACTGGAAATGCGTGAGATAGATGTACAGGGTTGACGAGGCGATCACTGCGCCCGCTCGCGCGATAGTGCCAGGCACGGGAACGGACCTGAGCCAGATCAGCGCGAGGACCGCAGGCAGGGCGATATCGATGTGTTTTCTGAGCATAAATTCGTCCCAGCCAAGTTCGGCGACAGTCATCAGCTCCAGCCCGCCGACGATCAGAACCGCCATCACACTGGCGCCCCACTTCTGCGCCGTTGTCTCGGCGTAGTGAACGGCCATGCCGAGCACCATAACCGCCAGGTAGTGCTGTGGCACCCGGTTGTACAACGGCGCGGCGTCGAATACGAACAGTTTGAGCAGCGCATCCGCCGCCAGCAGAGTGCATGCGGCGACGACCAGGCAACGAAACGGATCGGCGCTGATTATTGCGCGCACACGTTTGAACGACAGCACCAGCCCGATGATCAGGATCATCTGCACCAGCACTTCGATGTACCAATAGTGAAAGATGCCGACACGATCCGTTGGAAACCAGTTGGAAATCAGCAACAGCGATTGCCAGCGCAGCTTGTCGAACAGCACCTGAATCAGCACGGTGTAGAGAATGGTCGGCACCGCGATGCTGGCAACGGATTTGAGCAGCATGCGCGCGTCACCGCGTTCTTCGATGGCCTGGAACTGAAAGCGTGCCAGGCTGATGCCGGAAATCAGGAACAGCACCGTCGTCTCGCCGCTGATCAGCCAATTGGAAAACACATGCAAATGCCCGACGACAATCAGGATGATCGAGGTCACCCGCAGGAACACCGGAACTTCCATGGCCCGCAGTGACCACTTCGAAGGCCTGGGTTGGTTGGCCAGTTCGGCGAACTCCCGTACCGGGGTGACTTCCCAGCGATCCGGCAAATGGCCGATCAGCTCTTCCAGCACCATCGAAGCCTGGACAAAGGACAGAGAGTCACCACCCAGTTCGACGAAGCTGAGGTTGGCATCGACATCCCGTACCTGGAGTATCTGCGCCCAGGCCTCGGTCAGCTTCAGCGTCAGCGGGGACAGGTCCTGACGGGCACTGGCGGCGCTTGCAGACGTAGTATCGAACGGCGCAGGCAAGGCCCGCTTGTCGATCTTGCCATTGGGCGTCAGCGGTATGGCTTCGAGGAAAACGAATATTGCCGGCACCATGTAGTCCGGCAGTTGGCCCGCGAGCGCCTCACGCAATTGAGCCGTCGACACGGGCTGTTCTGACACGCAATAGGCGACCAGCCTCACCATCGCACTGTCATGGTTGGCCAGCACAACGCATTGCTTGATCTGCGGATGGCGGACGATGGCGTTTTCGATTTCAGCCAGTTCGATCCGGTGGCCGCGGATCTTCACCTGACTGTCAGCGCGCCCCAGAAAACTGACACTGCCATCGGCAAGGTAGGTGCCAAGATCGCCGGTCCGGTAACAGATGTCGTTCGCGGCACCGGTAAACGGGTTGACCACGAATTTTTCCCCGGTCAGCGCTGCATCCCCCCAGTAGCCCAGTGACAGATAGGGGCTACGGATCAGGATTTCCCCGACTTCGCCTTCACTGACCAGTTGATTGGCATCATTAACGATCAGCAATTGCGCGCCATCGATGCCCTTGCCCAGCGGGATTCGGGCGTTGTCGGCGTGCTCATCGACCTGATGGAACGCCATGGCCTGTGGGGTTTCCGTGGTGCCGTAGAAGTTCACACTGACGGCATCCGGAGCAATCGCGCGCATCTGTTCGTACAGTGTCTGACTGAGTGCATCGCCGCCCCAGAACAGATAGCGCAGGTGATTGAATGCCAGAGCGTTCATCCGCGCACCGGTTTCAATCAGTTTGCCCAGCGGCGGCGTGAGATGGATGACCGATACCGCATGGCGCTGTATCCATTCTGCCAGGGCCGAAGGGTTGGTCAGGGTCGCCTGGCTGGGACAGATGATCTTCGCGCCGATCGACAGCGGCGTGAACACATCCCGGTACACCGGATCATGTCCCAACCCCGAAAGCAGGGAAAAGCCGTCGTCGCGGGTAAAACCATGACGGCTGACATGCCATTCGATGAAATGCACCAGTGGCGCGTGATGGGTCACGATCCCCTTGGGTTCGCCGGTGCTGCCTGAAGTGAAGGTAATGTAGGCCGGCTCGCCGGGATCGATTTCGGGCAGCACGGTTTGCCCACAGGCAAATTGCTGCAGCACTTCGTCGGGCGCTTCCGCCACCCTGACGACCTGCGGCGCCGCATGCCCTGCACCCGGCGCCGGGTGTGCGAGATTGAACCCGGCCCTGGCGTCCCCGCACAGCAATACAAAGGCAGGATCAAGTGTGGCGATGATCTGGCTGACACGGGCAGGCGGATAGGCGACGTCGGCAATGGTGAAGGTCAATCCGGCGCGCAACGCACCGAGCATGGCATACACCAGACCCGCACAGCGGCTCGAAACAATCACCACCCGCCCGGATCGGCTGGCGCCGCTGGCGATCAGCCTCGCAGCGATACCCTGACTGATCTGTTCAAGCTGGCGATAACTGCAGGTAACGTCCTGGGCAATGATGGCCGTGGCATCAGGCGAGCGTTCTGCCTGGTGCACAAAGTCGTGGAATATCGGGCGCTCGGCACGATACTCCAGGCTCAGCGTCGGAATTGGGCGCAGATCCGGCATGTGTTTGTTTGCTCCGCATGGTCGGTACGTGGCTAACAGCGAAACCCGGTAGTCCAGCTCGGTAGCCGCCGGATATTAGGTGAACGCTAGTGCACGCTGGCCATGGGCGCCAATGCTGAGGTCCGTTTGCGAGAACACACAGCACTGCGGATCTGCCTGGAAAGCTGATTACTTGAGCTGCAACCGGAGGTTGTTCAAATGCTCAAGCGCGGCCTCCTTCTCCTCTATGCTGGCCGGGCCCTCGCTGCCCATGATTGAGGAATAAGCATCCTCATAGACCTTCGCCACAATCTGGGCGCTCTCGGACCGCTTCAGGAAAGCCATTAGAAGGTGTTCTACTGCATCGACTTGCGCTTGATTCAAGCTCACAACGACCTCCTGGACCCGGCCCAATGCCGGTAATCCGTAATAACCCATTGGCGCGAAAAATTCCATTGAAAGTCCGGGCCTTTTAGCCTTGACCATCATGCACAGTGACCCTTACGCCCGTAGCCACGATCTCGTACTCAGTCTCGGAAATTTTTTTCACGTCACCACCAGATTGCATCTCGAAATGCTTCAGGCCTTCATGTCGAATCATGCCGTTTGACGAGCGCTCAACAGTCTCGTCCTGATAGATGTTGATCACGTAGTTCACGTTATCCGTGCCAACTCCAACTATTTTTCCAACATATTTATCTGCCATGTCCGAACTCCTTGCGCGAAACCTCAAAGTAGCTGGTACTGACAGATCAATCCACAGCCTTGGCAACATCCAGAGCCTTGATCAGCCCTGCATCCAGGTGGTCGACGACCTTCACCATTTCAGCGCCCGAGCCATCGAGGACGCGACACTCGATACCACCGGTCGCTTCGCTGAATGCCTTGTTGCAGCCATCCAAACAAGTAGCTACTACTAAAGTCTTACCTGGGGAGGTACGAAATATGCAGTCAAGATTTGTTATCGTTCCGGCTGTGCCCATCGAAGAACAATCTTTCCGATTGGGGGTACGCTTCTACGCCACAACCGTATCGGGCGGTTTTGACATCTACGACAATACCAAGAAGCTGCGACTCAAACCGAGCTATCCGAGCAAGGCAGAAGCAGAAGAACAATGCAGAGAGATGAACGCTGAATTCAGTTGGTGCACCAGTTAAGGCAAGCCAACGAAGCGAGATATCCGCGCCACGAAACGGCGCATGCGCGAATCGTGGCGCTGGACTCCCGGCGCCGCTCTACTGCGCCGGGGCCATACCGGCAGTCTTTCAAGCAATGTTCGCCACCCCGAGCAATCCTTTTATGTTTTAACCGGGAAAAGGCGGGATGTGGATCATTGCGCCAAGTGGTACAATCGCGCCCTTCAAGCTCGCGCTCACAGCGCTGAGCATCCGTGAACGTCGTCAGTACGACACGCGCCACACCTACGCAACCATGTGCCTTATGGCTGGGATGAACCCCGCGTTCATCGCGAACCAGCTCGGCCATAGCGTCGAGATGTTGCTCTCTACTTACGCAAAATGGATCAGCTCCTCCTCGGATTGGAGGGAGCTGGAGAAGCTGCCGGCTAGCGTCTGATTGGCCCGGAATTGGCCTAATACAGACGACGGCACCTAAACACACCTCTGGAACCCCCGCAGGATAAGCACTTGATTTCTACCGCTAACATCACCATGCTGTCTAGCATGGGCGTTTGCGGGTGCCGAAGCGTTGGATTCATTGGGCTAAATCCCCCATAGCCACCCACCAAAACGCATGCATTGGTATCAAAATTGGTATCACTTGCCGCGCTCTTTTTCGGCGTTCTGCCGACCGAACACATTCCCCTCCTCCTACAGCTCGTCACCCCGAGCTGGTCAGCATTGGCTTGCCTCAATTACTGTATATGCAAACAGTATTGGTAGGTGGCACCGTGATCATCGACGACGACAGCTTTTCGCTGGGCATGCCCACACCCATGGAGATGCTCGAGCAACACGCTCTTCTGCTCCAGGGAGAGAATGAGCAGCTGCAGCACGAACTTTCCCGGGCGCGGAAGAACATCGAGAAGCTAGTGGTGATCAACCAGGGCCAGGCCGAGCAGATCACTCAGCTGAATGACAGGATCAAGCGGCTGAGCTCGGATGTGTCCAGGCTTCACGTAGAGAACACTAAGCTGATGAACAAGCAGTTGGGCGGCTGCTCACCGACATGGGGCGGGAATCCGCCCTAGCCATGTGGATGTATCGGCCCACCAAACAACCGTAGCTGATACTCCTGAGCCTCAGCCATGAGCGAAACCGCCCGAAGCCCAAGGCGCGCCACCTCCTCCGGTGAAGCGTGACCTTTGGCCTCGTTGTATCGGCGCAGCGCATCCAGCGCTTGTTCCATCAGCAGTTCTGCCGTTGCCATTGCGCTGGTCGAGTCCTTCATTTCCCTGGCCTCTGGAAGCTTTCAGTGCAGTGGATGTGCCGGCCTGCCAAGCGCACGGCGCTGGTATTCGTGAACTGCCTCAAACAGCGACTCAGCCTCCAGCCGCAAGCGCTCCACTTCCTCTGCTGACGTCAAGGAGTCCCGCGCCTCGTGGTATCGACGCATAGCTTCCATCGCCTGCTGCATCAGCGGCTCGCCTGCAGCGATCTTCTCGGCCAAGTTCTTCATACTCGCCCCGTGTTATCCAAGTAAGCCAGCATAGCCCAAAGGCTGATCTGCCTGGTTTTAGATCAGCCAAGCAGCCAGAGCCAAGATTGTCACCTTTCGGCCAGACGCGGACATTAGCCGCGAGACAAATCAATCGATGCGCTGAACCTTAGGCGATTGCCAACGGCCGTCGAGGGCCTCGGGTTTCGGCCAGTACAGACGACCTGCGATATAGAACGGGCCATTGGGCGCAGGCAGCCAGTTGGCCAGTTGTTCCTTACTCGGCTGTTGATGCTGGATATACAAGGTGACGCCACCATCGGGGTCGCGCTTTAAGTTCGCCAGCATCGGCGAATTGATCAGGTAGCGGTTCAACGGATTCGAAACCATCAAACGCTGAGCGTCGTACATGGTTAAGGACCAGAAGGCATTCACAGGCGGCAGCTGACCCGGTGCAAAACGCAAAGTGTAACGATGCAGCGAAGCGTCCAGTTTCTGTCCGCTGGCGTCTAGATAGAACGGTGGATAGAGTGTCTCTTCCCTGTCGTTGCCGTAGAGGCCAGTGACGGTTGCACGCATGCGGTACAGGTAATTGGCGCCGAGAAACTCGCGGCTACCGAGGAAGCGCGAGGTTGAAACTTCCCCTCGAGCGACCTGCTGACCGAGGGCGTCGAAATCTTTCCAGGCGTCAGCGATGCCGGCCTTGATGGCCTCACGGATGTCATCGGGCAATGCGTGCTCATCAAAGGTCTGCCCTGGACCGATGCCTAGTTTTGCAAATACCTTCATCAGTTCGGTTTCAGATGGATGTATCGGGCAGAAACCGAGCACGAAGTTCAACTGATTGAAGAACGCCAGGCTGTTTCGTTCTGCCTCAGGGCTGAGCGGAACCAGGAAATCGACCGGGGGCGCCGCTGATGGCGCCGGCTCCCCAAGGAACGCAGAGAGCGGCTGAACCTTGTAGCCGGCCTGAATCCGCTTGACGTTCTCGAGGTCGTCAGCGCCCTGCAGTTGGGTACGATAAAAGACAAAGGCGAAACGGGTTTCGGAGCGAAATACACGATCGATGCCTGGCGGCACCGTACCTTTCCAATCGGGACCGGCGAGCAAGAAAGTGCCACCGCCATTGCCTGTCGTGCGGCTGCCGACGTAACCGAAATTGTAGGTGTACATATCGACGAATTGCGCCGAGTAGTAACGTCCCTTCTCCACTGCTGGCAAGGTCAATACCAGAGGTTCACTGCGAAGGTCTGCGCCAAGCTGGGAGTACGGGGTGTCGGCGTTGGGTGTCGGATAGGCCTTGTCATCTGGGGTGTAGATACGCGCCGTGTTGTGCAGGGTATTCCACGGGGCTTTGTATTCCGGATGCTGCTGATCCTGGAAATAGGTGTACTGGACACGGTAGTGGTCTACCAGCGGAAAGCCATAAATGTAGGCTTGCTTGGCAATGACACGGGCTTCGGCCGGCGTCAGCTCATCTGCAAAGGATAGCTGGGCATGGGTGAGCATTGACAACAGTGCAAGCATGGCGATGAGTTTTAGATTGTTCTTGTTCACGAAGCACCCCTTGTGACGAACTGGCGAGTCTGGAACGGCGTGCACAAACCGCTGCCGCACCGGAACGATGGTCACGCACTCCAGCAAAAGGACGCCCCCTCCTGCCGAGGGGGATCAACCTGCCACGCGCTTAAGGGGCGATCGTTGAAGACCATTAACGCCCCTCTCACTAGTAAGAAAGAAGTAGATCGTGAACGACCGCAATTGGCTGATTTCAAGCTATCACCACCGTCAGCGATGGGTCGGTTGCCGCCCTTCACGACAGGCAGCAATCGTCGAAAGCAGCCATCCACGACCGGTTGATTCCACAGTTGAAAGCGGCCAACAGTGAGCAAAGTCAAGGACTGCACGTTTCAACTCACCTCGTAACTTCAAGCACGTAAGCCTGGCAAGCCTGCAGCGCCTTCAATCCTTCGTCACCATCTCCGGTGATGGCGACAACTCGTTGAGCATGCGCTGGGTCAAGTTCGCCTCGCGCGGTTCCATGAACCACACCGCCGGTGCTGGTGGTGGCTGGCATTCCACTGCCACCACTTGGGGTGGCGAGTAGGACTGACAGCCGGAGATCAGAAGTAGCGAGGCGATCGCGTAGGCGAGCCTGGTTTGCTTGAGCATTGATCAGCTCCTGGTAGTAAATTTTGTCGTTGGCCTGCAACTGGCCCTCAAGGGCTCGGCGCCTGGCCTGCTCGGTTTCTTGCCAGTCGATCACCGCAACAGCGGCGGCCTCTCGCTCTCGCTGAAATGCGCTGGCCAGCTCGGCAAGTTCCTTTCGAGCTGACGCTGCCTCGTACTTTCCCTCGCCTACGCGCATTTGCTGGACTCCGGCGACAACCGCCATTGCGGACAGCCACCACACCCAGGCCGGCACCAGCCTTAGCCAGTTCATGCCAGCACCTTCAGCGCGCGGTCGTACAATGCCTTGCGCTCTGCAGCACCGTGCGGCACCCGGCCAGGCTTGCCGGTGTTGATCACGCTGCCGACGTCCTGGATGCGTCCGGCGTCGGCCAGTTCGTTCAGGCCGTGGGTCGACCACCACCACGCGGCGGACAGCGCAGCATGTTCCGGCTGCTCGAGCAGTTCAGGTTTCTCTTCCAGCGGCAGAGCCAGGCCGGCGCCAGCGGCGACATAGTTTGCGCGACCGGTGAGCTGAATCAAGCCGCGGCCACGGTACCGCCAGCCATCGCCCGGGCGATTGTTGCCCATGCGCCCGCTGTAGACGATGTTGGCGATCTTCTCCGGCTGTCGTGCGCAGGCGGCCGCCGACTCCGCGGTGAACCGGCTGGGCCAGGTGCGCACCAACGCCTCGGCGCTGTAGTTCAGTTTCTCTACCAGGTTGCGCAGCTGGCCAGACTCATGGCCGACCTGAGCCAGGAAGGCAGCCACACGTACCGGGCTCTCGATCCGGAAGCGAGCCATGGCCCGGTTGAGCGCAGGCAAAAAAATGCCCGCGACTGGGCGGGCGTTCGGCAAAATCTGCAGCAACTGCTGCTCGGTCAAAGGGGGCATGTGTTTCTCCAGGCGAAAAAAAGCCCGCTCGATGGCGGGTGCTTTGGGTGCGGTTGATGTCAGGTCGGCGGCACTGGCCAGTCGATCGTATCGGGATAGCCCGGCTGGTCCGGCACACGATTCAGCGCGACGCGGTACTTCTTCCAGGCTTTGAGTTCGGCCGCTTCAGCTTCCGTGACCTCCTCCAGATCCACGGCATCCTGCAGCGGATCAATGGCGGAGTCGGCCGCAGCACGGCGGGCAGCACCCTGTGCCACGGCTTGGGCAAGGCGCTGCTCGGCGACGGCCTGGTCTTTCATGGCCTGAGTGACCACCTGGGTCCAATCGATTACGCCATTCACGGCAGGCTGCTGTGCCGAGCCGACTTTGAGACCTGGCAAATGCACAGGCCCATCAGCAGGGTTGATGATATCGACCGGGAATCGTGCGAACTCCGGTGCGTCAGCAGCGTGCGGAAGCAAGAGCGTTACGACCAGGTTGCCGTTCACACGCTCTACGGCTTGGACAATCCAATCGCTGCCTACGGCTTCAGCGGCAAGCGTGGAGCCGTCCTCAAGCCGAGAGAAGTCCAGCGCAACACCGTTGATGATGAGCGTGTCATCCGCCCTGGTGACAGCCAGTTCGGCATCAGACCGAACAGAGGAAAGTTTAATAATCATCAGAACCACCGACCTTTAGCGAAGTAGAAAAAAGTGGCAGCAATAACTTCGTTAAGAAGACCAACTGGGTAGACCCCATGAGTTGTGGTTGCAGTTGCCACAACAGCTGTTGTCGCCCAGGTCAGTCCCGTGTTAGAGACAATATCCAATTTTGAGAACTCAGGAGGATAGATAAAGGGCGCCGCGAATTGAACCGGGGGTATGTAGTTTGCAAAAAACAATGCGCCTCGCGGATTAGAAACACTTATACCAGTGTAACTGACAGTCCTAGTACAAATCTGTGTGCCGTCCGCAAACCTGGTATATGTACCATTAGCATTACTACCACTTTCGATAATAGCCCCGGTGGGAACCCCGCCAGATTGCGAAACAGTGCCGACTATTCCAGCGCTCGACACCAGTTTTTTCCAGTCTGCCGAGGTGGATACGTTGTTTTGTGCGCCCCTTATGTACGCATCGCCTGCTACGTCAATGGCAAGCTGCGCTCGTCGGTCTACGGCATAGCCCATGTCTAAGCCGATGGAAGCCCGATTTGTAGGAGGCCCATCTACAGCGGCTGCGCCGTTCCATGCTTTAAACCTATTGCCCTTCCAATTGGCCTGAGTTTCAACTGGTGAAGCCCCGCCTACAGCAAAGTCACCAACCTTGGTAACGCTCTCCGCAGTTGTATCTAGGCTGCTGGTGGTCAGGCTCGCCTTTGCTGCCGTGCCCAAACCCGCTAACGTGCTGCCCCAGTCGTTGACGATCTGGCGCAGGCGGTCCGCTGACTCCTTCACGTAGCCCTGCATTGGCGCCAGGCCGTAGGATCCACCGGTGACAGTAGCCCCCTGATAGGCCGGGAGAATACTGAGCACTGTGGCGCTCGTGATGTTGGTTACTTCGTACCAGCGGCCATCAGGCCCTTGAAATGCATCGCCCACTCGGGAGTTTGCAGAAAAATCGGTGCCGGTACCGGTCACCGTAGCTTGGCCAGCCGTGATAGCGACCTTACCTTGCCTGTACCAGGGCATGAATTGTTCCTTCTAAATTGGTTTCATGGGGCGGGAGGCAAAAAGGGTCCGCCCATTTGGATATACCGGACTGATGCCATTAGAGTTATCAGTCCACGCCTGCAATAAACTTCGATTTCCCTTGTACCAGCCTGCGGCGTTAAACCGATATGGGCTTGATGCACCAGCTTCCACGAGCACATAAGAAAGAAGAGCATTTGCCAGTACATAGTCCGCAACATTTCCCGTCCAAGTCATCTGTGAGCTCGCATAGTAAAACCCTGTACCTGAGATCGATGGGCCTCGGACGGTAAAATCATTGGAAAATGGTTGACTGTTCATCAAACAAATGTCGTTTGTTGTCGAAAAGATATCGACGCCAGAGTAGTCCCGCACTCTCTCCCCATAGGCGCCTTGGGATATCAATCCTGGCGAATAGCTGGCCACATACCAATTGACCACCACTTGCTCTTTCCATTCAATGCCGGTAACGCTGGGATAGTCGAATCTTGCCACTCTCCAGCCCGTCCAATTTCCAGGGGAGCCAAGGACGTAGAAGCCCTGAAAAAAACCTCCATCTGGCGTATTGAGAAAAACGAAGGGCCTTTCGTAAGTCGTAATTGGGTAAGGGAAATCGAATCCGTTTATCCATCCTGGCGGAGTCGGATTTTGGAAGCCGTAAAAAGTAAAACTGCCCTTATATAAAACATTAAGCGCACGATTGACCGAGTCGATTTGTGTTCTGACTAGATCATTTTTTGACCTCAAACCGTACTGAGCTGTCACGGTCTCTGCTGTTTGGTTCGACAGTATTGAAACCTGCCATGATTCTGTTCCTCCGCGCCTGATCATAAGGTTACCCGGTGAATACCATGCTTGGGGTGACCATGTTGAAGTGGCGCTTCCGTACTTTATTGTGTCGACAACGACAAATGCGCCGGATGTGATTTCTGGTATTGGAAAATTCTGTTCGAAACTTCCGTTGCACGTAACTCTCAAGGTCTTCAGCGACCTGATTGTTGAGATGGTTGTGTCAAGTGTTACAACCCCAGAAGCATCACGCGTCCTGTGACCGTAAAGCACCGTCATCAGGTAAGCCTCCCTACCGCTACGCGCTCGACGCCATTCACGTCATAGACGTACATCCCGCCGTTGTTGATGATTGTCTGGCCGTTAGCATCCTGGCCGCGCACGGTGAACGTGCCGGTGACCATATTCAGCTCGATCAGCGGCAGACCCTGAGCGTTTACCGCCTGGGACCTGAGCGTCATACCCAGCACAATCTGCTGGATGAATGCCGTGTTGATGAACGCCTGGTTGATAAACACCTGACCATTCTGCACCACGAACGGCGACGACAACGTGTCGTTGATGTTGTTCACCACAGCGAAGCGGTCAGCGCTCACCAGGAACTGGCTCTGCAGCCCGGCCGGACCGTTCTCGATACCCAGCCCGATACCGGCGACCACGTATTGCCCCTGGGCATTGAGTTCCATCTTCACCGCCCACATCGTCCGCGCCTTGCCATCGGCTGTGGCCTGGGCCTCACTGATGGTCTCAGCAGCGGCACTCTTGATCCCCTTCCACGCGCTTTCGATCAGGCCGAGGTTTTGCGTGACCTCTCCAGTTCTGGTCCTGATGGCGTCGGCGTAGGTATCGGTCAGCAGCTTGGCCGCGCCGATGGTGTCGCCCTGCTCCTTCAGGGCCACGATCTGCGAATAGACCGATGCCGTTAGGAAGTTGTACTGATCGTTCAGTTCTTTGGCAGCAGCGACCGGGTCTTTGGCGATCTTGGCGAACTCGGCAACTGTTTCATCGATGGAGCGGTCAGCGGCCTTTTCCATACTGACTGCGGCTTCGGTGATCGCTTCGAAGCTATGGCGGACCTGACGACCGCCTCAACCTCGCGCCTGGACTTCTGCAAGATACCGTCGGCATAGTTCTGCGCCCGGGTACCCATGACGGCGCGGACGATATCGGCAGTCGTACGCCCCTCAACCACTCCAGCACGGACGGCATCGCGAACGGCAGCGGCGCGGTTCGCCTCGATGCCGGCCATCCACTCCCTGAGCAGACGCCCTTGGAATGGCCTGGCCTGAGCTATTGCTTTGACCTGGCTGAACGCTGGCGTAACGACAGGGAAAGCCTCTTGCACCACTGTAGGCAGAACTGCCCGCAGCGCGCCCTGCTGGAAGGCCAACTCATAGCTGATCAGGCCGTCAGTGGCCTGATCCAGCGCCTGGCGGATCTCGACGAAGGTGGTCTGGTTG
The DNA here is from genome assembly GCF_059415665.1 of Pseudomonas sp. GW821-FHT10B02. Classification (NCBI taxonomy): domain Bacteria; kingdom Pseudomonadati; phylum Pseudomonadota; class Gammaproteobacteria; order Pseudomonadales; family Pseudomonadaceae; genus Pseudomonas; species Pseudomonas sp. GW821-FHT10B02. Next base: position 95,942 of record NZ_JBWKNR010000005.1, read on the forward strand.
AGGCGCAGCACTTCAGCCATCGCCCTATCCACTGCCGGTGCCGATAGATCGGTACCGAGATTGTCGATCGCCTCAATGAGCGCAGCCCGCAGCTCGGCGTCATTGCTGTTCAGTATCTTGATGATCGCCCTGACCTGGCCATTGCTCAGCCTGGAAAGGTCAACCTCATGCCCGATCAGCTCATCCAGCAACCTCTCGTTGGCCGTCTTCATCACAGCGCTCCGAGCGCAGGGCCTTGGGACTCGATTTTCTCAAGCTCTTCGGGCCAGTCGTATTCGTCACTGATCACACCGCGGCGCTGCATCTCGGTGAATAGCGTTTCTTTGGAGATCATGCCAGCGTTCGCCATGGACACCAGGGTCGGAAGCGACACCTCCGGCATGTAGTCCACGTCGAAGTTGCCGCGCATCTCGACAGCGCCAGCTTCACCCAGGGCGCGGTAGTCGGCCATGAATTGGAGCAGCTGGGCCAGGCAGTCGGCGAAGTGGTGCGCCATGCGCGCCAGCGGGGACAACTCCTGCGCTGCCTCCTCTTCCGCCTGTGTGGCGGTCTTGGTGGCCGTCTTATCCGGCGTCAGTAGCTTAGCCCCGGCCATGCGCATCTCGTTGATCAAGTCTTGCAGCGCGGTACGCCCAGACTCGACGGCCTGCCCTGTGTGCTCGACGTACTTAAGGTCGGCATTGGCGGGAAGGTCGGTCAGTTGCCCAGTGCCCACCTTGAACTCCGGCGGGACCACTTTCCCCTGATTGTCGTACTGGGCCTGAATGCCGATACGCACCAGAATCGGCACGCGAATGACGTGCAGGATGTTGTCCTGGTCGCTCTGGCTCTGCCAATGCTTGACGTTGAGGTGGGCCAGTTCGATCAGGGGCGGTTTGGCCGTCATGAAACCGGTGCGGCCAGTGTAGAAGGTAACCCAAGGGATCGCGGTTAGGCTGTTGGTGCCCTCATCGTACAGCTCCCAGGTGCCGCCAGATGCGGCCTGCCTGCCCCGTACTGCCTTGGCCGACCTGCGATAGGTGCGCCAGGAGCCCGGCTCAAGTACGCGAATCTGCTCGACGCACTTGGCGCCGAACTCGCCGTCTTCCTCCTCGACCACCTCGATGTAGCGGATCATGGTCAGGACGCCGGCCTTCGAGCGCCAGCCCAGCACCTGGTCAGGCTTAACCAGCACGACGTAAGGACGCACACCGGCGGCCTGCTCGTCGGCCTGGGTCTTCAGTTCGCCCGCTGGCGGGTGATCGACGAAGGCGTGGCACAGGCCGTGGCTCAGGCCCTCGGTGAAGAACCCAACCGCCCAGGAGTTGAGATCATTGCCAGCGTGATCGATGTCCTTGGTCATCTCGGCAATGACACCAGGCACATCGTCGCCCACCTGTAGCGGTTCAGCGAACACTCGGGAAGTCATGTTGCCGACCGTCTCGGAATACGCCGGCAGAAGCGTCGAGAGGCGCAGACGCTCCTTGTAGGAATCGTCATCCTCGGCTGGGTATTGCGGCAACAGGGTCTTGCCCGCCGCGCGCATAGCCATCGTCCCGCCCATGAGCGGCTTGATCACGGCCCAGTAGGCGCGCATGGCGTCGACCGCGGGCAGCGTGATGCTTGGGTTATCGCTCATGGTCATATTCTCAGGGACTGGGTTGTCGTCATTGGTTTGGAAATCGGGAACAGGAACGCCAGTGGGTAGCCGCCTGCATCGTTCAGGTGGTCCACACCGCTGGACTTGTCCGGCATGCCGTTCTTGTCGTAGGCCTGCTGCTCCAGGCCATCGGTGAGGTGCGGGCATCTGTTCGTGTTGATCTTCAGGCGTCGCTCGCCCTGGCCATTAAGGATCAGGGCATTCACGGCGTTTACTCGGTCGGCGATGGCAGGGTTAGTACTGTTCACACGAATGGAGAAGCCCGCCTGCCGGAGGATGCTCAGGTCCGACTCGCTGGCGTTCTTGCTGCTGGAGTTGGCGCCCGAGGCATCCGGGAATATCTGGATCGGGTGGCCCTTGCTCGCGTATTGACGCTTGAGCAGGTCGGCCATGTACGGCGTATCACGCCCATCGGTGACTTCAGCCACTGCAATCGGCCAGCCGCCCCTCAGCACGTACACCACGGCGCTCATCTTCAGCCGGTTGAAGTCCATGCCGATGAGCAGCGGTTCACGCTCCCGTTCCACCTCATTGCTGTGGTTCAGCCTACGGTCGAAGTCTGGATAGACCGCACCGGAGGTGAGGTTGACGAACTGGCCACGCAGGTAAGCCCTGATCAGCTGCGGCGGATAAGAATCCTCCAGGGACGAGATGTAGTCGTCCGGCAGGTTCGCCTCGTTGTCGTAGGTGCTGGCCTGTACCAGGCCGTACAGCGTTTTCAGCTCAGGCTTCTCGCTGATCTGCTTTACGAACTGCTGGTAGGTGAACTTGAACCCCTCCGGCGTCGTGGCAACTCCGACATCGCTGACTTCGATGTTTTGGAGTTGCAAGCACCCTTCGCGCCAGAGCGTTACGTTGATGCGATCACTGCAGCTGAGGTTGCCGGATACAACGTTCTGATCATCGACAGCTATTCCCATGAGTGGACAGGCCCAGGCGGCTGCCTCGAGGCGAACGAAACGCTCGCCCACCAGAAGTTTCGCGGCAACACCTGGGCTGCCTGGAATGAGACCACTCCCCGGCACCGGCAGCTGACGAACAAGATCCTAACAAGCTCCCTGCATGTGATCTGCACCATGCGTAGCAAAACAGAAACCGTGCAAGGGGAAGGCAAAAAGATCGTGAAGCTCGGCATGAAGTCGGAACAACGGGACGGTACCGATTACGAGTTCACAGTGGTGCTAGATCTGACGCACGACTCTCACACCGCACTGGCCAGCAAAGATCGGACGAAGCTGTTCGATCAGCCAGAGCTGATCAGCGAAGACACTGGTCGCCGCCTTCTGGCCTGGCTCAACTCAGGGGTGAGCCCTGAGGCACGCGCCAAAGAATTGCTGGTAGACGCCATCGCGGATATTGCCAGAGCACCCGACATGGCTGCACTGGAATCGGCGTACAACGCTGGCAGGGTGATCGTGCAAGGGTTTGACAGCCTCAAGCCAGCATTGGTCGCCGCCAAAGACAAGCGCAAACACGAACTCACCCCACAGGAGCAACCGGCATGAGTGCCTGCATCTTCGACAGCGAAACCACTGGCCTAAACGACCCGCAACTGGTCGAGGCTGCCTACCTGTACCTGGGTGGAATCCAGGGGGTGCCGGTCCTCTCCGAGTTCCTCCAGCGCTACAAGCCAGGCAAGCCGATTGAGCTCGGAGCCCTCGCTACCAGCCACATCCTCGACGAGGAGTTGGTGGACTGCGCGCCCCATACTGAGTTTCAGTTGCCTGGAAACATCCAGTACATGATCGGGCACAACGTCGATTACGACTGGGGGGTGATCGGCAAGCCCGACATTAAGCGGATCTGCACTAGGGCCTTGAGTGCCAAGCTGTGGCCTGACGCCGACTCCCACACCCAGTCAGCAATGATCTACCTGCACTACCGCCGTGAGGCGACCAGCCTCCTACGCAACGCCCATGCAGCACTGGACGACGTGAAGAACTGCCGCCTGCTGCTGGTCAAGATCCTTGACACCCTCGCGGCCGAGCTTGGCCGCCCTGTCGCTGACTGGGAAGAGCTCTGGGCCATCTCTGAGGATGCGCGAATCCCGACGGTGATCGGCTTCGGCAAGCACCGCGGATCCAAGTTTTCCGACCTACCGACCGACTACCGCCGCTGGCTGCTCAATCAGCCCGACCTTGACCCATTCGTACGCAAAGCGCTGCAGCGCTAGGAGCCAGCATGGCCCGTGGAATCAACAAAGTTATCCTGGTCGGCACTTGCGGCCAGGACCCAGAGGTCCGCTACCTACCCAACAGTAACGCCGTGACCAACCTGAGTCTGGCCACCAGCGAGCAGTGGACCGACAAGCAGACCGGCCAGAAGGTCGAAAAGACCGAATGGCACCGGGTGATCTTGTTCGGGAAAATCGCCGAGATTGCCGGTGAGTACCTTCGCAAAGGCTCGCAGGTCTACATCGAAGGCAAACTGCAAACCCGTGAGTGGGAGAAAGACGGGATCAAGCGCTACAGCACGGAGGTTGTTGTTGATCAGCGCGGCGTGATGCAGCTCCTTGGCGGCAAGCCACAGGACAACAGCCAGCAGCAACGGCCACAGCAGTCTCGCCCCTCCGGGCAGCAGCAACGGCCTGCGCCACAACAGCAAAATCAGCAAGGCGCCCCAGGCCCGGACTACGACAGCTTCGACGACGACATTCCCTTCGCGCCACTGCACCACCTGGCCGGGGCGTAGCCATGATCGCCACAATCTCTCAGCCAGTGCCTGCCGTGAAGTACGCGGCGGCCATGGCGATATCAACCGGCAAGCCCTGGGGTGTGTACCGCGGCAACAAGCGCCTGCTGGTCGTCATGCCCACCGAAGGCTCCAAGCGCCAGCCTATTGAGGTGTGCCACCCATGAGGCGCATCAACAACAGAGTGCAGCAACGCCGACGGCAGCTGCACGCTCACTTACCGCCAAGCGGATTGAAGGGGGTGCCGAATGGCGATGACTCAAACACAGCGCGACGAGCGCCGCCGCGTGAAGGCAGCCAAGCTGCAGGAAGAAGACCTGCGTTTGAAGGTTCGACCGGGGACTAAGCAGGCTCTGCTGGAGCTGATGGAGTGGGCTGGGATAGAGGAACAGGGCGAGGCGATGACGCTGATGATTCATCACCTGCATGGGCTGGGCCCGTGCGGCGCCCTGCCCCTACTCACTCCGCCGCGCCACAAATACGAGGTCTCACATTCTTTGGCGCTGGAGTTCAGCCGCAAGAGCATGCTGATAATTCAGCAGGATCCTGGCGACGAAATCGCTACCCCACAAGCTGATCGATAAGTCGGCGCCCCTCAGCTACTGCTGCGGACTTAGCCTCTTCATAAGTGGGGTACAGCGTGTCATCAAAATGCCTCCAAGGCAGCGGACCAGCCTTCAGCCCAATCACTATCCCTTGCGGGCTCTGCATGAAGTCAGCGGTTAGCCGGTGTTCACGATAGTCAGTAGTGAATATCCCTAAGTCGGTCATTTCCGTCTCCATTCGGCCGCATATCTGTAATTCGTAATAGCCCATCCACCGCCGCATTGCCAGCCAGCCCCGATTAAGGGTCATATCGGGTCAATCGACCGGAGCCCTCATTCGGTCCGAGACTCGTCTCTCGATACAGATAAATGGCCACCAAGTCAACAGCCAGAGCTATCACGACCATAGCGACATCGAAGTAGATTTCGAGATCAATCATTACCCAGCCCCCAACCATATTAGGTTTGGTGGTTAGAGCAATATCTATTCCAATTCTCAAATACCGCATCCGGCCACGGAGGGCGGCGCATGCATGGAGAAAGCCATGAACAAGCACACCAAGATCCTCATCGCCGAGATACCTGGTGAATGGACCGCGCGCACCCGCTCCGGGCACACCAACATCTGGAACGGCAAAGATCACGACCGCCCACACCGTAACGGCCTGCCGGAAGTGAAGCTTGAGCCGCCGGAAAAGGGGCTGTACGCCGAACGCATCGACGGCGCCTGGTATTGGGTCTCAGGCTGCAACAAATGCAATGGCACCGTAGGCAAGTGGAGCTACATCGTCTGCGACAAGCACAATGTCTGCCGCTGCTGTGGGACTCATCGATCGAAGCTGACCGAGACCCCATGGGGTCACCCTGAAGGCTTTACCTGCAAGCCTTGCCAAGACCGCATCGACGCTGCCGCCAAGGCTGAGGCCCTGGCTAAGTTTGCCGAGGCGGAGTATTGCGATTCGGACTTCGAGTACCAGGACGAGTGCAAGTGCCCACATTGCGCGACTTCCATCCACCTGGAGTCGGAAGACCACAAAGACCAGAAAATGACCGGCGACGTATGCGGCGGCCGCTTCGAGCTGACCCTGAACTACGAGGTCACCTATAGCACTGCCGTCATCGGCGAGCGCGTCACCGCCTGATCAAGGAGTGATCCATGAGCAACTACAACTGCGACTACGTTCGCCGCCATTACGACGTACCGGCCGAGATCGGGCGTCGGGTGATAGCCAACGGTGAGCCGGGTGTGATCCTCGCCGACCGCGGCCACTACATCGGAGTCATCCTCGACAGCGATCCGAAGAAGCGCATCCGCAACTACCACCCTACTTGGGAGATGCAGTACGGTGAGATGGCCGACAAGCTGCCGCTCAAGCAGTGGGAGGTGCTCACCAACGGCATGTACGACTGGGACGACGTGAAGTACATGCTGGGTGATGCGCGCCACTACGTGCGGCGCGTGTGGGCAGCCACCCGCAGCCAGGCCAAGTATCGGGCCTTTCAAGAGCTGGCTGAGTGCTTCAACGACGACGCGACGGCCATGCTCACCTTCAAAGTCCGGGCTTCCGCCTGACTCTTCGGCGCGACACTAAGGCGGGGAAATGGTCAGCACGGTAGATCCGGAGAAAGGACCAGGCTCGACGGTTCCTTTGCTGTACAGCGTAGATTTGATGGCTATAGGGGTAGCTAATCCATCTTCTACTTTAATTGAAACGCCCGGTGCCGCAGCCTTATCTTCAATCGTGAGCTTGGAGTACAGGCTGCCGTCGGCCTTGAGCTTAACGCCAGAGGGGCTTTCTTTGCTTGCTGAGGCGATCACGCTAGTTGTGCCTGAGCAAGTTAACTGAAGTGTGGTTCCTGCTTCGTTGCCATCAATAGCAGCGTCGCTTACATCCCTATGGTTAATGATAGCATTTCCTTTAATCTCGCACTGCAGCGCTGGCTTTATAACAGGAGCACAAGGACCAACCGGAACAATTATACCTCCAGACCCAACATAACTGTAACCTTGAGCGAAGCTGATGCAAAAACTATCGCTTATTTTTTTCTCCTTTGGCACAAACAAACTACTTTCAAAGGGAATTGAAAAACCACTCATTTGGTTGCGCACCGTCGTCATGGAGGTACTAGGTTTAATCCTCCAATTGTTCGTGCCGAGCACCATAGACTGGTATTCACCAGGACGTTGTGCCCCAACTAGGTACAGAGCACATGTAACTGCCTGCATATCATTACAAAAACTATCTCCATTCCCCTCCCAGCTTGTAACAGTAAAATAATACCGAACACCGCCCACCTCATATTGACTTCGAGTGGACTGAATTGTAACGGCATGCGCAGCACTACCCACTAAGCAGAGTAGAAACAACAGCGCAGCCCAATAAGATCTATTACTGTTCAACACACTGCCCTACTCATAAAAATGAGCGAAAATGGTATGAGGCAATTTTTACTTTTGCTCTAGGAAGCTGCCGTAGTTTTTGTAGGAATTTTCCGAGGGCTGTCAGGTGCGCTCCTGTCATCAACCCCGTTGTACCTCTCCGATTGAACTGAACCACCCTCCCCACTTCAACGAATCACGCCACCCCGGCGAGGGCGGCGCCTGCACGCAAGGACCACAACATGACCTGTATGACTTCCCTCGCCCTGCCCTTCGAAAAGGAGCTGGTCGTCGATCTCTTCGCCGGCGGCGGCGGCGCCAGCAGCGGCATCGCCGCGGCGTACCGCGAGCCAGACGTAGCGGTAAACCACAACCCCATCGCCTTGGCGGTGCACCGTGCCAACCACCCGCAGACCGAGCACTACGTGGCCGATGTGTTCGAAGTGGACCCAATCCTGGCCACGAAGGGCCAGCCGGTGGGCATCTTGTGGGCTTCGCCCGATTGCCGCCATCACAGCAAGGCCAAGGGTGGGAAGCCGCGCAACCGCAAGATCCGGGGCCTCGCCTGGGTGATCATCCGCTGGGCCTATCAGACCAGCCCGCGACTGATCTTCTTGGAGAACGTCGAGGAATTCGCCGACTGGGGGCCGCTCGACGATGAAGGCAAGCCGGTCAAGGCTGAGAAGGGGCGGACCTTCAAAGCATTCGTCGATGCCTTGGGCAACGGCATCCCCGAGGACCATCCGGACTTGCCGGAGATTTTGGAAGAGATCGGCGATCACGTTCCCAAGGAAGCATTGGTGCGCGGCCTGCGCTACAACTTCGAGCACCAGGTGAGGGTTGCTGCGAATCAGGGCGCGCCAACCATTCGCAAGCGTCTGTACGGAGTCGCGCGGCGTGACGGCAAGCCGATTGTCTGGCCAACCCCGAAGTTCCACAAACAGCCAACGAAGGGGCAACAGGCGTGGCGCCAGGCTGCCGACTGCATCGACTGGGGGCTGGAAGGTCGCACGATTTTTCGGGAAGACGCACTGGTTGAAAACACCATGAACCGAATCGCCAAAGGCCTCTGGCGTCACACTCTGGCCTGTAGCGACCCTTACATTGTCCCGCTTCGCGGCACCTCGGAGTCGCATACCAGCACACACAGCACCAGAGACGCACTGTCGACCATAAGCGGCGGCGGTACCCATCACGCCCTGGTACAGCCCAAGATGGCGATTGCCGGATGCATGACCGAGCACGCCAACGGCTCAAATCAGCGCACCTTCGATACCAAGGAGCCACTGCGGACCCAGGTTGCACAGGTGAAGGGCGGGCATTTTGCTCTGGTCGGCGCTCATCTCACCCACCTCACTCACCACGGCGATCGATCCGGGTACCCGGCAACTGATCCCGCGATGACTGTAACCGGTGCCAACCGAGGCGAGCAGGCTCTGGTGTCCGCGTCGATGATTACCCTCCGTAAGGGGTGTGTTGGTGCTTCAGCCGGTGGCCCAATCAGCTGCATCACCCAGAGCAGCGGGCACCACGCTATTGCGTCGGCCCATCTTGAGCAGGCGAATGGAGGATTCTACAAAGGCGACGGGCGCGCAGCTGACGCCCCGATGTCGACGATCTTGGGCAGAGGCACGAATCAACGGCTGATCACGGCCTACATGGTGAAGTACTACGGCGCTGAAAAGGACGGTATATCGCTGCGGGAGCCGGTGCACACCATCCCGTCGAAAGACCGTATGGCGGTAGTTGAAGTCGTGCAGTTGCACAGCCACACACTGAGCGACGAGCAACTGGCCGGCGCCCGCAAGTGCGCGGCATTCCTACACAAGTACCTGCCGCAACACTTCACCGAACACGCCGACATCGTGATGGTCGGTGACTATGTGCTTATCGATATCACGCTGCGGATGCTACAGCCGCACGAGCTCAAGCGCGCCCAGGGGTTCCGACCTGACTACATCATCGATCGCGGCCTGTTCCTCAATTCACAAACCGGCGAGATGTATTGGAAGCCGATCAACAAAACAGACCAGGTGAAGCTACTGGGCAACAGCGTGTGCCCGGACGAAGCCCGGGAGCTCGTGGCAGCGAACGCTTCGGACCTTATCGATCTTTACCAGCGCCTGGCGGCATAACGTCGCCAGCAGGAGATCCCCATGCCCACAGAAAACCGATCCAGCAACACCGCACAGATGGTCAGCGTGCCTCGAGAGCCAACCCCGAATATGCTTGCACAAGGGCTTAAGGCTGACGGCCTGCTGCACAAATGGTACGCGATGGTAGACGCCGCACCAGCCGCCCAGCACCAGGGAGAGCCAGTGGGCTGGACCTACGAAGACGGGAAGGAGTACACCGCCTGCCCGGATCACGCGCATGACCTCAGGGCGGAAGGCATCGAGCTAACTCCAGTCTTCTCCCTTCCACCAACCTCCGACGGCTTCAGCCCCGAGCAGATGACAGCCCAAGGCGCTGACGGCTACCGGAACGGGATCAAGGCAGCTGCCGAATTTGCCGCGGACTATCCAGAATTGGCCCAGGCCATCCGCGCTTTGCCGCTGCCGCAGTAGCTTTTGACCCTAGGAGTACATTTGTACTCCTTCCGGTTTTAACCCCTCTCCCCTCTATTGAATAGCCGCTATATGGCGGCTTTGGAGAATCGATGCCGGAAATCCACAGACGAAAAAAATCCACCTCTCCCTTGGGGAGGAGCGGGAGAGATGGACTAAAACCTGACTTCGCGCATCACCTCTCGCGAAGCCGTACCCTTTCACTGCTAAAACTAAGCGCGTAGGTGCGCCTGCAGAGTCGCTTCCATCGATATGAATTTTCTGGCTTGAGCAACGCCCCAAGCCAAAGCTTCTGTCAAAGTTTCAGGGCGTGAGTCATAAGCAATTTCCAGCACTCCAACCCCATCAGATGTGTACACACCGATAAACAGCTGAGTGCCCCCCGTAGACGAACACCGAGCCTTGACCTCAATCATGCCTCCGCTGCCAACCGTCTCCTCATGGGTGATGTAATCACGCTGGGTATCGTCCCAATCACGATACATGCTGCCTCTGATAAGCATTCCCAGCCTCCACTAGATGTGCCTTCAGTAAGGCACACATTTGAATAAACGGCCACTTCACCGCCCCGTTTCATTGAATCAATCTGAAATTTTTCACAAGCCTCTGGGCAGCCGTTATTTCGCATCTTGTCAGGCGTTGCGGGACCGCATCGGAGCCACGGGCACGCCCGCTTCGGCAATATGACGGGCCTTGCCCACACCCCAAGCCAATGCCCTGGTCATTGACTCGCTTGAGCGGCAATCCATGCCCTGGTCATTGACTCGCTTGAGCGGCAATCCATGCCCTCTTCATAGAGAGCCATGCCAGAGGCCGAGTACACGCCGATGAACAGCTGGGTAACACCTGCCCGGGACAGCCTGACCTGAACGTCAATAGTTGAACCGTCGCGGAGCTCTTCTTCATGCGTTCGGCAATGAAGTGATGGATCTGCCCATTCCCAATAGGCGGTACCTCTGGTGCGCATCGTAAGTCCTCCTGGTTATTCATTAAGTAAGGCACACCGAGGAATACGCGGCCACACCGCTGTTTCGGTTCTTTAAACCACTTCGTAATTACAACCCAATTCAATGTATAGCCGCTATATGGCGGCTTTGGAGAAGTCATGCCTGAAGAAATGAAGCTGATCCAACGCGTGCCCGTAGAGCGCGACCAAGACGGCTGGTGGAGCCATCCGCACGAGCCAGACTTCGACGAAGACTACACGGCGTTCAAGGCCTGGCTCGTGCAGCAGGGGCTGGAGCTGAAGCAGTGGCACATGGAGGCGGATATCAGTGACCGCCACCCTTATGACGACGGCGAGTGCCATTGCCTCGGGTGGGAGCCTGAAACTCCTGGCCCTGAATGGTTCCTGCTCGGGATCTTCGATACGGAAGACGGGCCATGCGTGAGCTGGGCGCGCCGCAAAGTAGACGAAGCCTGGTCGGTGAGTGGCGACAATGGATCGTGGGACTACTCGAGCCTGGCCGAACTGCTCCGAGACAACTTCGGCAGCGCGGCGGAAGGTACCAATTTCGGCCCCGGCCTGGGTAACGGCCTCAAGGTCGGCGAAGTTGTGCAGACGGGTGTCGTTTGCAAGGCTGACCCTGCCGGATTCCTGCTGGACGCCGACGAGTTGCTCGATCACATGCACGAGGAAGCCGCTGGAAGCGATGCGGGCGAATGGGTCGACAACTACCCAGACATCGACGATGAGGCGAAAGCGGCACTTGAGCAGGCGCTGGAACCTCTGAAGGACTGGGCTCGCAAGTTCTGCCAGCCGAAGTTCTTCACCGTGGAGAAAATCACCGAGCACACCATTACCGAAGAGGACGTGCGTCTGGCAAAGACGTGCGGTGCGCTGCTATGAGCCGTCTCGCCCTCTGTCTCCTGCTGCTGGCCACCGGCGCCAGCGCGAGTGATCTCCCGTCCGGTGTCTGGTCTTTCGAGGACAAGCCTCGCGGCGTCGTCTGCTACGTCATGAACTCGCTAGGCAACAACGCAATCAGTTGCGTGAAGGTCTGGCTTCCGCAAGTGGCCGGCAACGAGCGCCAGCTCTCCCCGCACGAACAAAACAACACCCCTATCCCAGCAATGGCGCCAGTGCGCTGGAAACAAGAGAGGTATTCGCTGTGAGCCAATGGATCAAATGCAGCGACAGGCTGCCTGGCGACGAACTCGATGGGATGTCGGTAATCGTTGCAGTGATGCACTGCAGTCGCGGCCTCATCGCGGAAACGGACGTTTGGGTCAAAGGTAGCAAAAAGGGCCATTTCGCATTTTGGACCAACACCGCCACGCACTGGCAGCCACTCCCTGAGCCGCCGAAGGAACTGCAGCCATGATCCTCCTACCCATCGCCGCCCCGCTCTACATGGCCTGGATGATCTGGAAGGGGTCGAGGCCGTGAGTGCTGTCGCCAAAGTTCTCGACCCATGCAGCGCCAGCCGCATGATGTGGTTCGACAAGCAGGACCAACGCGCCCTGTTCGGCGACATCCGCGACGAAGAGCACCTACTTTGCGACGGCCGAGTACTGAAGGTTGAGCCGGACGTGCTCATGGACTTCCGGCAACTGCCGTTTGAGGCCTCAACCTTCCGCATGGTGGTCTTTGATCCTCCGCACCTGACCCGCGCCGGCGTCGACAGCTGGATGCGGGCTAAGTACGGCGTGCTCACCTCAGACTGGCGAGAAGACATCCGCCAGGGCTTCGCCGAGTGCTTCAGGGTGCTGGAGCCCGAAGGCATCCTGATCTTTAAGTGGAACGAAACCCAGGTGCTGGTGAGCGATCTGCTTGCCCTGACCGATGAAAAGCCCCTGTTTGGCCACAAGTCCGGCAAGCGCGAGAAGACGCACTGGATCACCTTCATGAAACGCCCCGCCTAACCCCTCCCCACCTCTGCCGCCATGCGCGGCGTGGAGCCTATCCCATGGAAACCGAAGACACCGGTAACGTCGACAAGATCACCGAAAAGCTCATGGCCGAGCTGATCGGATGCACTAAGCGAGCCCTGGAACACCGGCGCCTGGAGGGGAAGATCCCCCAGGGCGTCTGGATGAAACACGGCGGACGGATCATTTACAGCAAAAAGAGGTATGACGAATGGCTGGAAAGCCAATGGATTTACCCCGTGGGGTCGAAATCTTCCGCAACTCCCTCCGGATTCGTTTCACATGGGACGGTGTCCGTCGATGCGAAACGCTCCCTTATCCCGCGACACAAAAGGGCATCAAGGCTGCATCCCAGCTGCGCGATCAGGTAGTCAGCTTCAACAAGCTCGGCCTGCTGGACCAGGACAAGTACGCCGAGCTCTTCCCAGGTTCACAGACCGTCGCGGGTAGTAAGCCGACGTTTGGCGAGTACGCGCAGCTCTGGCTGGACAGCAGAGAGATCACCCCGGGCACCTACCAGAACTACAAAAGTGCGCTGAACAACTACTGGATGGTCCACTTCGCACTCGTTCGGGTCGATCTCATTACCACTAGCATGGTGCGCAAGATTGTCAGCTTGATTGAATGGAGCTCGCCGGGTGTCAAGCGCAACGCCCTGGTCAAGCTGTCCACGATCCTGCGGTCAGCGGCAACAGATGGCTTGATCAGCCGGAACCCTGCCGAGTCACTGCAGCTGCCCAAGAAGACCAAGAAAGAGATCGACCCGTTCACCCTGGAGGAGGCGAACGAGATCATCACCAAGCTTTACGACCATCCGCACTGGCCCAGCCAGATCTATGCGGCTTTCTTCGAGTTCGTGTTTTTCACTGGCGTGCGCCTGTCAGAAGGTCTGGCATTACGGTGGGACGCCGTCGATCTGGAAAAGAAGATTGCCCATATACGGCGCACTGTTGCGCTGGGCGAGGTAGTTGAGCGCACCAAAACTGGCAAAGACAGGTTCGTGCTTCTCAACGAGAGGGCCTTGCGTGCGCTCGAATTTGCCAAGGACTATGCCGAGCGACGCAGGAAAGGAAAGGGGCGGGTCACGGAGTCACCGTTCATCTTCCCGCCATCAAAGAATGCTGAGTTCGTCCAGCAGACCTCAGACCTCCATCATCAGTGGCGTCCGGTACTGAAAGAACTGGGGATTCGTTACCGCCCGCCATACAACTGTCGTCACACCTATGCGACAATATGCTTAATGTCTGGCCTCAACCCCGCATTTATCTCCCAACAGCTCGGCCACAGCGTGCAAATGCTGCTGTCGACGTATGCGCGTTGGATTAACTCAAGCTCCGACTGGAGCGAGCTGGAAAAGCTGCAAATTGGTATCAAATCGGTATCAGCCGCAATGCCAGCGACGTAAGCTATTGATAGGTAAGCCCTTTGATCTCCACCGCTAACATCACCATGCAGTTCGGCGCCAAACCGTTGTTCGAGAACGTCTCGGTCAAGTTCAACAACGGCAACCGCTACGGCCTGATCGGCGCCAACGGCTGCGGCAAGTCGACCTTCATGAAAATCCTCGGCAACGACCTGGAGCCTTCTGCCGGCCAGGTCATGCTCGAGCCGAACGTGCGCCTGGGTAAACTGCGCCAGGACCAGTTCGCCTACGAAGAATTCACCGTGATCGACACCGTGATCATGGGCCACGAGGAGCTGTGGCGGGTCAAGGCCGAGCGCGACCGTATCTACTCGCTGCCAGAAATGACCGAAGAAGACGGCATGGCCGTTGCCGAACTGGAAACCGAATTCGCCGAAATGGACGGCTACACCGCCGAATCCCGCGCCGGTGAGCTGCTGCTCGGCCTGGGTATCCCGCTGGAACAGCATTTCGGTCCGATGACCGAAGTCGCACCGGGCTGGAAGCTGCGTGTGCTGCTGGCCCAGGCGTTGTTCTCCGATCCTGAAGTGCTGCTGCTCGACGAACCGACCAACCACCTGGACATCAACACCATCCGCTGGCTGGAAAGCATTCTCACGGCGCGTAACAGCACCATGATCATCATTTCCCACGACCGTCACTTCCTCAACAGCGTGTGCACCCACATGGCTGACCTGGACTACGGCGAGCTGCGTCTGTTCCCGGGCAACTACGACGAATACATGACCGCTGCGACCCAATCGCGCGAGCAGCTGCTGTCGGACAACGCCAAGAAGAAAGCCCAGATCGCCGAACTGCAGACCTTCGTCAGCCGCTTCTCGGCCAACGCCTCGAAAGCCAAGCAGGCCACTTCGCGTGCCAAGCAGATCGACAAGATCCAGCTGGCCGAGGTCAAGCCGTCGAGCCGGGTCAGCCCGTTCATCCGCTTCGAGCAGAACAAAAAGCTGCACCGTCAGGCCGTGACCATCGAGAAGCTGTCCAAAGGCTTCGAAGGCAAGACCCTGTTCCAGAACTTCAGCTTCACCGTCGAAGCCGGCGAGCGCGTGGCGATCATCGGTCCTAACGGCATCGGTAAAACCACCCTGCTGCGCACCCTGGTCGGCGAGCTGAGCCCGGACGCCGGTGCGGTCAAATGGACCGAAAGCGCTGAGCTTGGCTACTACGCTCAGGACCACGCCCACGACTTCGAAGAAGACGTCAGCCTGTTCGACTGGATGGGTCAGTGGACCCAGGGCGAGCAGATGATCCGTGGCACCCTGGGGCGCATGCTGTTCTCCAACGACGAGATCCTCAAGTCGGTCAAGGTGATTTCCGGTGGTGAGCAAGGCCGTATGCTGTTCGGCAAGCTGATCCTGCAAAAGCCTAACGTGCTGATCATGGACGAACCGACCAACCACCTGGACATGGAATCGATCGAAGCGCTGAACCTGGCGCTGGAGAACTACCCGGGCACGCTGGTGTTCGTCAGCCACGACCGTGAGTTCGTATCGTCGCTGGCCACGCGCATCATCGAGCTGAGCCCGAGCGGTGTGGTGGACTTCAGCGGCACCTACGATGACTACCTGCGCAGTCAGGGTGTAGTGGTTTAAAGCAATCGCGGGGCAAGCCCGCTCCCACAGGGATGGTGACTACTCCTGTGGGAGCGGGCTTGCCCCGCGATGCCTGGAAAATCCGTTAGCCTGCTTCCTTTTATCCTCGCCGCCAGCGATCATGGGCCCTCTCCCACCGCCCGCCAGCGAACGAGCCAATGTCCGCGTCAGCACCCGCGCCTGCCAGTACCCTCTCGATCACCCTGCAAATCCTTGCGATCGTCTTCTACACCTTTATTGCCTTCCTCTGTATCGGCCTGCCGATTGCGGTGTTGCCGGGTTACGTGCATGACCAACTGGGCTTTAGCGCCGTCATTGCCGGCCTGACCATTGGCTTGCAGTATCTGGCGACGTTGCTCAGCCGTCCGTTCGCCGGGCGTGTGGCTGACAGTAAAGGCACCCGCCAGGCAATCATCTACGGTTTGCTCGGTATTGCGGTCAGCGGCGTGCTGACCTTCGCCTCGGCGCTGGCAGTCAATGTGCCACTGTTGAGCCTGCTGGCCTTGCTCGGCGGGCGTCTGTTTCTGGGAATTGCCCAAGGCCTGATCGGTGTCGCCACCTTGAGCTGGGGCATCGGCGCGGTGGGCGCCGAGCATACGGCCCGGGTGATTTCCTGGAACGGCATTGCCTCTTACGGCGCGATTGCCATCGGCGCGCCGCTGGGTGTGATGCTGGTGGACCAGGTCAACTTTGCCACCCTCGGCCTGATGCTGACGGTACTGGCCTCGCTGGCCCTGCTGGTGATCCGCAACAAGCCCTCCATGCCGGTGGTGCGTGGCGAGCGCCTGCCATTCTGGGCGGCATTCGGCCGGGTTGCGCCTTGCGGCATGGGCCTGACCCTGGCTTCGATCGGCTACGGCACGCTGACCACCTTTGTCACCCTGTTCTACCTGGAGCAAGGCTGGTACGGCGCGGCCTGGTGTCTGAGCGCCTTTGGCCTGTGCTTCATTCTCTCGCGGCTGTTGTTCGTCAATGCGGTTAATCGCTTCGGCGGCTATCAGGTGGCAATTGTCTGCATGAGCACCGAAGCCCTCGGCCTGACCTTGCTGTGGCTGGCGCCCAGCCCGTCGTTGGCACTGGTCGGCGCCGGGCTGACCGGCTTCGGTCTGTCGCTGGTGTATCCGGCACTGGGCGTGGAAGCCATCAAGCAAGTGCCGGTGGCCAGCCGCGGTGCAGGCCTGGGTGCCTATGCGGTGTTCTTCGACCTGGCCCTGGCCATCGCCGGACCGTTGATGGGCGCGGTGGCCCTGCACCTGGGCTATGCCTGGATTTTCTGCATCGCCGCCCTGCTGTCACTGGCCGGGGTCGGCCTGACGCTGGTGCTGTCACATCGTGCCCGCAGTTACTGATCGGCAGTATTGAGGCCAACCCGGCCGGCACGACCCAGGGTGCGGCTGAAAAAGTGCGCGGCTTCGGCCTGCAATGACAAGTGAATACCTTCACGGTCGACGCCGTCGGGGTCATTGCACAGCGCCGCCATGTGCTCACGCTGTTCATCGTCGCACGGTGCCATGAAGACGAAATGCCCGGCCCCGGCCAACAGCCGGTAGTTGGGTGTCACCGGTAGTTTGCGCGCCAGTGCCTGGGCATTCTTGTCGATGGCCAGCAGCTGGTCTTTGTCGCCACTGTAGATCAATGCAGGGACCTTCACCTGGGCCAAGGCATGACGGCCGAACATCAAGCTCAACGGTGCCATCAGCAACAATGCATGGATGCGCGGGTCGGCCTCGGCGCTCAGGTCGGCGCGGTCGGCGATCAGCACACCGTTGGTCTTGCAGGCATCGGCGTCCAGCGGCCGCTCCAGGCAATAACGGCGCAGGCGCTCAAGATCGGGCTGGGCGCCGGACAGTATCAAGGCGGTTTCACCCCCCGCCGAGTAACCGATCATGCCCACCTGGTCGCCACTGACATAGGGAGCCAGCAAAGGATCGGCAAGGCTTGCGGTAATCGCGGCACTGATTTGCAGCGGTCGCCCATAAAGGTTGCTCAAGGTGCCCAGGCGACTGTGATCGTGGGCGTTGTCGCCCGGATGGGTGACCGCCACCACCACAAAACCGCGACGCGCCAGTGCACTGGCCAGGTCATGCAAGGCCAGCGGCGTACCGGTATTGCCGTGAGACAGCATCAACAGTGGGTAGCGGCCAATGGCAATCGGCGCACCTTCACTGCCATCTACCCGATAACCGTCGATGCGACTAGTGCGCTCAGGGCCGCTGGAAGGATAGAACGCCAGTGCGTGCATCGCTCGCCCATCCAGCGGGTCGGCGAAGACCAGACGGTGCAAGCCGACACTCCTGTGTTGCGCTGGTTCAGCCTGCGCCATGCCTGCAATGCCAAGCCAGCACAGCAGCCACAACAGCGCGATTTTGCCCATCTGCTTTCACCCTTCCCGGCGGGTCAACTGCCAGGTACCGATCCAGCATAGAGCGAGGCATGACGGCGCGGATGAAAGCTCAATGAAAAAACCGACAGCAGACTTAGCCTGCTGTCGGTTCGGGTCACGCGCTGGTACTGATCAGGCGGCAGCGAACAGCTCGTTGCTGATCTGTGCCTGGGCGGCGCTCAGGGCATTGGCGCGATGCTCTTCGCCGTAGGCCAGGCCGTGGGCACGCACGATTTCCAGGTCGGTGATACCGATGAAGCCGAGGAACACCTTGAGGAAGTCTTCGTGACCAGCACCGGTCGGTTGACCTGCGTGCAGACCACCGGCAGTGGACACCAGGATCACCTTCTTGTCGCCGCACAGGCCTTCAGGGCCGGCTTCGGTGTAGCGGAAGGTCTGACCGGCTACCGCAACGCGGTCGATCCAGGCCTTGAGCTGAGTCGGGACGGTGAAGTTGTACATCGGCGCAGCAATCACCACTGCGTCGGCAGCCAGAAACTCCTGCAGGGTTTCGCTGCTCAGCTGGGCTTCGTGCTGCTGTGCAGCATCACGCAGTGCTTCCGGGGTACCGGCAGCAACCAGGGTGGCGGCAGAGAAGTGGCTGATGGCGTCGGCAGCCAGATCACGGTAAACCACTTCCAGCGATGGATCGGCGGCTTTCCAGGCGTCAACCACGCTGCGGCTCAGCTGACGGGAGGCGGAATTGTCGCCCAGGATGCTCGAATCGATATGCAACAGTTTCATGGGACTCTCCTGATTGAAGACCGCATCTGGGCGATCACGATGGGGAGAATCCTACCTGGGCGGCGAATAGCTGATAAGTCAGCAAAAATGCGTTAGTTTGTCCTACTGACAGGACAATGGTGCTCGCCATGCAAGACCTCAACGATCTCTTCTACTTCGCCAGGGTGGTCGAAGCCGGTGGTTTTGCCGCCGCCGGACGCTTGCTCGGGATCCCCAAATCGCGGCTGTCACGGCGTATCGCCGAGCTGGAAGAACGCCTGGGCACGCGCCTGCTGCAGCGCACCACCCGCCAGCTCAAGTTGACGGCGGTGGGCGAGCGCTACCTGCGTCATTGTCAGGCCATGCTGCTGGAA
Organism: Pseudomonas sp. GW821-FHT10B02; assembly: GCF_059415665.1. Lineage (NCBI taxonomy): Bacteria > Pseudomonadati > Pseudomonadota > Gammaproteobacteria > Pseudomonadales > Pseudomonadaceae > Pseudomonas > Pseudomonas sp. GW821-FHT10B02. The sequence goes on from NZ_JBWKNR010000005.1 coordinate 115,127, forward strand.
GCGGAGATGGCCGACGAGGCGGTAGCCAGCATGACCAGCGAACCCCGAGGCCGCCTGCGGGTGTCGTGCCCGGTGGGTTTGGCGCACTCGCTTTTGCCGCAGGTGATCAGCGAATTTCTCGAGCTGTATCCGCAGGTGCAACTGGACATGGTCCTGCTCAATCGCCGCGTTGACCTGATCACCGAAGGCATCGACGTGGCCCTGCGTGTACGCGACCTGGGCGATGAAGACCCGGCCCTGGTCACCCGCCGCCTGCGCCAGGCACAAATGTACCTGGTGGCAGCGCCGGCGTTTGCTGCTCGCCATGCCCCGGTTACACCCGAAGACCTCAGCGGCCTGCCGATGCTCGGTGCCGTGGACGCCGACCGCCTGGTTCACCTGCGCCTGCTCGACAGCCGTGGCCACAAGCACGAACTGGCCATGGAAGCACGCCTGGCGATTGACGACTTTCTCGTGCGCAAGGCGGCAGCAGTGGCTGGCCTGGGCTTTACCGCCCTGCCGATCATGCACTGTGAGGAGGAACTGGCCCGTGGCGAGCTGGTGCGGCTGCTGCCAGACTGGTCACTGCCCGGGGGCTATCTGCAAGCGGTCTATCCTCATCGGCGCGGCCTGCTGCCTGCTGTGCGGGTATGGATCGACCATCTGGTGGCGGCGTTTGCCGACTGTGGGGAACGTTATGTCTAAGGGCAAGATGAGTGAAGCGCAGGTGGCGGACTTTTGCCTGAGCCTGCCCGGTGCACGGGAAGACTACAAATGGGGCGGTGTGCGGGTGTTCTCGATCGCCGGCAACAAGATGTTTGCGGTACTGGATCTGGCCGGCGCCGGCTTGTCATTCAAAGTCGACAGTGACCTGTTCCTTGGTTACGCCGACCGCCCCGGCGTGCGCCCGGCGCCGTACCTGGCGAGGGCTCACTGGATCAGTATGACGCCCCCCTACCCTATGGGCCGCGAGGAACTCTGCGACCTGCTGCAGCGCTCCCACCAACTGGTAGTCAGGCGCCTGCCAAAGCGCCTGCAGCCAGGCCTGCTTATCTGAGCAGCGGCGCCAGGGCGCTGCCCAGCCAACGACCACCGAGCAACAGGTGGTCAACCCAGAACAACTGATGCAAGGCGACAATGGCCCAGAAACTCAGCTGAAACGACAATTTGCGGGTTTTATGCCGAAAAGCCTGCTGAGCCAGCAGTGCTCCGGGCCAGCCGCCGCACAACTCGCTGGCATGCAGCACCTTTTCCGGGGTGCGCCAGCCCTGAGTGCGTGCCTGCTGCTTGTCACGCCAGTACAGCGCAAAACTCACCAGGCTGGCCAGCGGATAAGCCACCGCAGGCAGCCAGGACTGCCCACTGATCAGCATCTGCAACGCCCCACCCAGTGGCAACAGGCACAGACCGACGAAGACCAACAGTTTGCTACGCCGGTGCTGGACAGTGGAACTTGCGCTACTCGCACGCCGGACGGTGGGTTGTGAGCGGCTCATCGGACTCAACCTTGCGCCGTGGCCCAGTCGACCCAGCCGAACTGCCAGGTCGCCAGGATGATCAGGCCGAAGACAATCCGGTACCAGGCGAACATGGCATAGCTATGGTTGGCAATGAAACGCAGCAATGCGCGTACAGCGATCATGGCGAAGATGAACGAGACTACGAAGCCAATGGCAAATACCGGAAAGTCGCCAGGCTGGAACAGCTCGTGATACTTGTAGCCCGAATACACCGCTGCACCGACCATGGTCGGCATGGCCAGGAAGAACGAGAACTCGGTCGCGGCTTTGCGCGACAAACCGAACAGCAGGCCGCCAATGATCGTCGAACCGGAACGCGAAGTCCCCGGGATCATCGCCAGGCACTGGACAAAACCGATCTTCAGCGCGTCGGACCAGCGCATGTCATCGACCTGGTCGACCTTGATCACATGCTGACGGCGCTCGGCCCAAAGCATGATCACCCCACCCACTACCAGGGCGGCAGCTACAGTGATGGGGTTGAACAGGTAATGGTGAATCAGGTCGGCAAACAGCACCCCCAAGACCACCGCCGGAGTAAAGGCGATCAACAGATTGACCGTAAAGCGTTGCGCTTGCTGCTCTTTGGGCAAGCCCAGCACTACGTCGAAGATCTTGCGGCGAAACTCCCAGACCACGGCAAGGATCGCGCCCAGCTGAATGATGATGTTGAAGGCCATCGCCCGCTCACCACCGAAGTTGATCAGGTCCGCGACAATGATCTGGTGACCGGTACTGGAAATCGGCAAGAACTCGGTCAAGCCTTCGATAACACCCAAAATGACGGCCTGCAAGCCAGTCCAAAGATCCATTATTCCCCCACGAAGCGATGCCGATGGCATGCCCCCGTTGTAGTTTGCATAAGCCAGAGCCGATTCGAATGCCCGGTGGTTTTACCGCGACAGTTGGTGGCGCAGTCGACAGAAAAGTTCAGTCACCCTTCAGGAATGTCCCGACCGGGCCGAAATCCTATCAGACCTCTTGTATAAACGCTGCTGGTTGGCACTACACACCTTGCTGGACAAGGCACTTAGTCCTTGGTCGAGTAGGTGGTTGGCAAAAAGCATGCTGGGATGCGCTAGACAATAAAAAGAATCCGGGGTGACCGTTGCATGAAGACTCTACGAAATATGTCTATCAGCCGCCGCTTGTGGCTGATTCTGGTACTGGCCGTGGTGATGTTGCTGACCTTGGGCTTGCTGATGCTCAGGCAGATCCACGGCGACCTGTATCAGGCCAAGGCCGAAAAGACCCAACATGTGGTAGAAACCGCCGCGGGCGTACTGGCCTACTATCAAGGCCTCGAGGCGGCCGGCACCCTGACCCGCGAAGCTGCCCAGCAGCAAGCCTTGAGCGCCGTGCGCAGCTTGCGCTACGACCAGAACGACTACTTCTGGATCAACGACCTGGGGCCGAGGATGATCATGCATCCGACCAACCCCAAACTCGATGGCCAGGACCTCTCCGCGATCCGTGATCCGGACGGCTTTGCCGTTTTCAACGAAATGGCCGCGCTGGCCAAAGCCCGCGGGGCTGGCAGCATCGACTACCGCTGGCCCAAGCCCGGCGCCAGCGAGCCGGTCGAGAAAACTTCCTACATCCAGTTGTTCAAACCTTGGGGCTGGGTGATTGGCTCGGGGATCTATATCGATGACATGCAAAGCGAATTCATGCGCCAGTTGCGCGATGCCTCGCTGCTGGGGCTTGGCATTGCCCTGGTCATGACCCTGCTGGTGCTGCTGATTGCCCGCAGCATCGCTCGTCCTTTGCAGGAAGCGGTGGACGCCATGGCCATGATCGCCAGCGGCGAGAGCGACCTGACCCGCCGGCTGGACACCCATGGCCGCGATGAAGTGACCCAGCTGGGCGAACACTTCAACCGCTTTACCGGCAAGTTGCAGGGGGTGATCGGCCAACTGCAGGGCGCAGCGCATGCCTTGGGGCAATCGGCTGTGGATGTCGGCAGCAACGCCAACCAGGCTCAACAGCACAGCGAACAGCAGTCTGCGCAGATGGAGCAAGTAGCCACTGCAATCAATGAAGTGACCTACGCCGTGCAGGATGTCGCCAGGAATGCAGAACAGGCCTCCAACGAAATGCGCGACGCCCAGCACCGTGCCGAACAGGGCCAGCAAAGTATCCATGGCAGCCTGCAGCAGATCGATCAGCTGTCAGGCACCATTGATGAAGCGGTCAGGGTGATCCAGACCCTGGCAAGCCAGAGCACCCGGATCGGCAGCGTCCTGGAGGTGATTCGTTCGATTGCCGAACAGACCAATTTGCTGGCCCTGAACGCGGCCATCGAGGCAGCCCGCGCCGGCGAACAAGGCCGTGGCTTTGCCGTGGTAGCCGATGAAGTACGCCTGCTGGCCCAGCGCACCCAGCAGTCGACAGCCGAAATCCAGAGCATGATCGAGCATTTGCAGGGGCAGTCGGAGGCGGCGGTCAAGGCTATCGATGCCAGCAGCACGGCTTCACGCCAGACCATCGAACAGGCCAATGAGGCAGGTGTCAGTCTGGATGCTATCAGCCAGGCCCTGCACAACCTCACCGCCCTCAACGCCTCGATTGCCAGTGCCACCCTGCAGCAGTCGCATGTGGTCGAAGAGATCAACCGCAACGTCACTGAAACTGCTGACCTGTCGCGCCAGACCGCAACAGCGGCGCAGCAGTCGAGCAGCGCCGGGGTGGCGCTGAACCAGTTGCGTGAGCAGCTGGACCGGTTGCTGGGGCAGTTCCGGGTGTAATGCAAACCAGTGGGAGCGGGCTTGCCCCGCGATTGCGATCTGTCAGGTACATCGCATCGCGGGGCAAGCCGGCTCCCACCGTAAGTCCCCTCTCACTGCCAGAGCTGTGGCATCTGCCGTGCCACAAGGTACAATCCCCGCCCTCTTCCCGAACCTGCCAAGGAACGCCGATGTCCGGCCTCGAACTGTTCGCCGCCGTGCTCGGCGTTATCGCCGTGTGGCTCACGACCAAACAGAACCCCTGGTGCTGGCCTATCGGTCTGGTGATGGTGCTGCTCTACAGCTGGATCTTCTTTGAAGTGCGCCTGTACTCGGACATGCTCCTGCAACTGGTCTATGCCGTGCTGCAGCTCTATGGCTGGTGGCAATGGACGCGCCCGGACAGCCAGCGCGAAGCCCGTCAGGTAACCCAACTGGATACCCAGGCGGTGCTGTTCGGCCTCGGCCTGGGGTTGCTGGGCAGTCTGGCGCTGGGCGCAGCCATGGCCAGCTGGACCGATGCCGCGCAACCTTGGCTGGATGCGGCGCTGACCGCTTTCAGCCTGGTCGCGCAGTTGTGGATGGCACAGAAGCGCGTGCAGTGCTGGCCGCTATGGATCGTGCTGGACGTGATTTTCGTCGGCCTGTTCCTCTACAAAGCGCTCTACCTGACTGCAGCACTCTATGCCCTGTTCACCTTGATCGCCGTGCAGGGCTGGCGTGAATGGCGCCGCGATCCGGCGCTGGTCAACGCATGAAGGTCCTGGTCCTGAGTGGTCCCGAGTCCAGCGGCAAGAGCTGGTTGAGCCATGAAATCCAGGCCCACTTCGGTGGGGAACTGGTCAGTGAGTATGTTCGTCACTTTATCGACGAACAGCGCCGCGACACCTGTTATGCCGATATTCCGGCAATCGCTCGCGGCCAGCTGGCCTGGGAAGACGCCGCCCGTGCCCGCCAGCCCGAGCTGTTGATCCTCGACACACACCTGTTGAGCAACCTGCTCTGGAGCCGGGTACTGTTCGGTGATTGCCCGGCCTGGATAGAACAGGCCCTGCTTGCGCGCCGCTATGACCTACACTTGCTGCTCGACCCTGCCGGTGTCAGCTGGGTCGGCGATGGTCAGCGCTGCCAACCCGCCCTGGAACAACGTCAGGGATTTTTTGCTGACAGCCTCGATTGGCTGCAGCGCAATCGCCAGCCTGTGCAGGTCATTGGCGGTGACTGGGCCCAGCGCAGCGCGGCAGCCCTCAATGCCGTGCAGCATTTACTCAGTGGCAAACCCCCGGCATGCGCCACCGAGTGTTAGAGCACTGATACACCCCACTGGGTCAAATGCCCCGTATTTGCGCGACATCCCCCAAAATCGGTGGTGGTGTTAATCCGCTGATACAACCCACGAAAAACCCTTCCGGCGCAGCCAGCGGCCTGCCAAGCGAGCGATTGGCAAGCTTGTGTCTCATGATTGATACAGCAAAATTCCGACGCGCGCCGATTACGCCTTCAACCTGTTGATTCCTAATCAATAACAAAAACCGGCACACCTTCTGCTGTCTTCCACGCAACGCTGAAAAGCGCCAGCACACAGAAGAAGGAATTGCCGCCGTGGAGAAATTCAATAAAGGCATGTATCGCATCCTGCTGCTCGGGTGCGCGCTGGGATCAAGCTTCAGCCTGCCTGTTCAGGCCGAGAACGGGATCGTCGTCATTACCCGAGATGTGCAGCCGCGCATGGCAATCCGCGCACCGCTGGTTCCCGATCCTAACCCGGTCACCGTCAACACCAACCCATCCGCCCATATCCTCAAGCAAACAAACGAATTGAGCGATGGTGATTTCGCCGGCATCAGCAGCGGCGCAGGCATTAGCTCACTGGTCACGCAACAGACCAACAACCTGGGCGGTCATATCAGCAACCAGACTCAATTGCCCAATCTCGCCGGTGGACGTTCCACAGGCGGCGGCAACGGCATCTCCAACATGGTCAACTCAAGTGTCCAGAAAGGCCTGGCACCCCTGCAAATCCTGACAGGAGGCAAGTGAGATGAGGCACTCGCTGCTGATTCTGGCCACCTTTTGCAGTGCACCGGCCTTCGCCCAATCCCCAGTGATCGACAACGCCACCATCGACAGCTCCGGCAAGCAGTACCAGGGCAACCTCAGCGTCAACCAGGCTGCCGGTGATCTACAGCAACAGGTCAACGTGCGGGCCTTCGCCGTTGGCCATGGCGCCAGCGCGACCACCGAGGTTCGCCAACGCCTGCGCACCCGTGTCGACCCCGCCATCGATGCCCACTCCAGCATCCAGGGCGACGCCTTCAGCAACGGCAATGGTGCGCTGGGCGTCAACCAGAGCACCGGCACCAGCAACCAGCAAGCCAACGCACTGCGTATCAGCCTCAGTACTCAGCCGCAAAGTCTCGACGACAGCGTCCTCATGCAACAGAACGTGACGCTGATCAATGGCTCCGATCCAACTGACTCTGCACCCGGCCATCGCCAGGTCACTACCAGTGACCAGGCATTCACCGGTAGCCGTGGGGTGATTCAGTTGAATCAGAGCGCCGGGGTGGGAAACCGAATGGCCAACACCCTGAGCGTACGGGTCGTGGACTGACCCAAACAGGTAAGAACAACACTTAACCTAAAATAAAGTACGGAGAATCACCATGAAACCCTCGATGGCACTCAAGCCTCTGGTTTTCGCAATTGCTGCGGTCATGGCTGTTGCTGTACAAGCTGATCAAAATGATCGACGTGGCAATGGCCACCATCACGGTGGCAGCAACCACACCCCTCCTCCAAAAGCGTTCTATGTCGACGCCACTGCCAATGCGCACGACAGGCAAACCAGCACCGGTAACAAAATCCGTAACGAAGGTACTATCAACGAAGCCGAAATGAACGAGTCCGCTTCCGGCACCAGCGGCAACGTCGGCGTCAACGTGGCTGCCGGTGCAGGCAACCAGCAAGACAACGCGGCCGCCATCGCCAACGCCGGCGCTGACTCCAGTGCCATCGACAACAGCTTCGTGTTCGGCACATCCGAAGCTACCGCCAGAGTCAACCAGTACAGCAACAACAACAAGGTCTACAACTTCGGCACCCAGAACTCTGCGGTAATGAACGGATCGGGTAGCGAAGGTAGCGGCAACATGGGCATCAACATTGCTGGTGGCGACCTCAACCAGCAGAAAAACACCATGGCAATTGCCAACACCAATGCTCCGCTGGGTAACGCAACCGCCACCGCCTCTGCCAACCAGAACGGCCCTGGCCTGGAAGTGGTCAACAGTGCCGATCGGACCTATCGTATCGATACACTGACGTTCACCACCACCAAGAGCGGGTCGTCCTCCCGTGAAGGGACCTTTGACGCAAGCATAGATAAGAGCTCTTCTGCGAGCTCAAGCGAAAGCGGCTCGTGGAGCGCTGATGCCAGTGGTTCCAACAGCTGGAATGCCAGCGGATCCAAAAGCTCATCTGCCAGTGGTTCCAACAGCTCGTCGGCCAGCGGCTCCAACAGCTCGTCTTCCAGCGCTTCTCTCAGCGCGTCTGCCAGTGGTACTAACAGCTCGTCTGCAAGTGGCACCAACAGCCGCGATCACAGCTCTAGCTCGAACACCACGCTGAGCGCTTCGCTGGACGCTTCTGTAGAAGCCAACCAGTCCTCTACCCGTACCTTCAACGATAACGAGTTCACCCGCAGCCGGAGTGCGGACGCTTCTCTTACTGCAAGCCTGGATGCATCAATCGATAAATCGCACGAATCCTCGTCGAACTCTTCGTACGACAGGACCCGCGACTCTTCGTTTGATCGGTCGCTGGACGTCTCGTTCGACAAGTCTCGCGAGTCTTCGTACGACAAATCGCGCGAGTCTGCCTACGACAAGTCGCGCGAATCGGCGTGGGACAAGTCTTTCGAATCTTCGTTCGAAAAATCGGCCTCCGCCTCGTATGAAAAAGCCAAAGAATCTGCTTCCGAGTCTTCGGACAGCATTTCGAAAAGCTACAGCGAAGCCGACTCGTTTGAGCTGAGCAACAGCATCTCGTTCCAGGTGCTGACCCCAACTGGCTGGGCTAACCCTGTGACCAACACTGCAACCCTCAATGGTTCGGTGAATGGCAACAGCGGCAACCTCGGCGTCAACGTGGCTGCCGGTGTCGGCAACCAACAAAGCAACTCGCTGGCCATCTCCAACCAATCGTTCTGATTGTTGTGGCCTGGAGGCCCCCTTCGGGGGGCCTTTTCTCAACCGAACCAGAAGGCGTCCAACTATGCGCATCATCGCCTTGGCGTTTTTGCTTTGCCTGGCCAGCCAGAGTGAAGCGGCCCAGATGCCACTTGCCGTGTTACCGGGTGGTGCGGTGATATTCAAGCCGATCCAGAGTGTACGTGAGCGCAAGTTCGCCGACCTGGTGCAACAGAAAACCGACTTCAGTTGCGGCGCTGCGTCGCTGGCAACGATATTGCGTCAGGCCTACTGGCTGGACGTGAATGAAGAACAGATCATCGAAGGCATGCTGGCACACGCCGATCAGGACCTTGTACGGGTTCAGGGCTTCTCCATGCTCGACATGAAGCGTTACGTGGAAAGCCTGGGCATGCGTGCCCGCGGTTACCGGGTGGCCCCCGAGACCTTGCACAGTATCCGCATTCCGGTGGTGGTACTGATGGACGTGCGTGGCTACAAACATTTTGTGGTCTTGCAACGCGTCGACAAAGGCTGGGCGTACGTCGGTGATCCAGTGCTCGGTCATAAACGCTACAAAGTCGACGACTTTATCAAAGGCTGGAACGGCATCATCTTCGCCGTTATCGGCAAGGGTTACGACAAAACCAATGCCCTGCTCGATCCCCCCATGCCGCTGACCGCCAAGAACCGCATCAACGGCTTCAGCCCAGTGCAAGACACAGAGTTGATGGATTTCGGCTTCATCCAAAGCGACTTCTTCTAATGACTCTTCTAATGATAAAGGAGCACGAGGCTCCAGGAGCATCCAATGAAGACTCCAATCTGGCTAGTCGTGGTTTGTCTGGCCGCCAGCCTGCCAAGCCAGGCCCAGACTTTCAAACCCATCGAACTTAAGGATCAGGAACTGGCGAACCTGCGCGGCCGCTATGTCATGCCGGGGCGGATCATCAGTTTCGGCGTTGTCATGACCAGCACCTGGCAAAATGCCAATGGTGAAGTGATCGGGGCAACCTCCTCGATGCAGATTCAACAATCGACCATCAAGCCCCAGTTCTATGTGTCGATGATCGACGAAAAAGGCAGCGGCACGGCGCGTTCGCAAACACCCGGCACCGGCACTGTCACCGGTGGCAGCGGTCTCAACAGCACCGAAGGCGTCACACAAGTGGTGCGGGCCGCTGGCGACAACAACACTGCCTACAATGCCGTGGATATAAACGTCACCAAGGCCAACCAGGCGCCAGCTACACAACAACGGGGCGAGGCACTGGCCGCAGGTTCGACGTTAGTCGGCGCCAATGGTGCAGGCTCGCTGAGCGTTTCCTCGACCGGTACTGGTGTACAACTGAACATCATGGCCAACAACAACCAGGGCAGCACTGTGCAACGCCTGGCCCAGGGTGGGCTGATGCAGAACACGACGTTGCTCGGCGGCGGCAATCAGGTCAGAAACCTCACCTCCCTCAATGTCGTGCTGCGTGACAACGTGCCGACAGCCGAGTCGCTGAACGGCAGCCTGGACCAGCTCAAAGGAATTCGCACTCTCGGATTCTGATCTACGCTCAGTCTCATCAAATGTAGTCAGAAGGGACGGCTAACCCCATGCACCGATCGTTAACGTTCAGAGCTATCGTCTGTTTGAGTAGCCTGACCCCGGCGACATTGCTCTACGCAGCCCCGGACCCTCAGGTCGAAGCATTAAAACAAGAACTCATGGAGTTGAAACAGCGTTACGAAGCACAACAACAAGCGCTGATGGTACTTGAGCAGCGTGTGCGCCAGGTCGAAGAAACACCCGTGACACCGGCTCCCAAACGCCTGACCAAATCCCCCGCCGAAACCGTCAGGGGCGGCCAGACAGTGGCCGCAGGCGCGCCAGGAACCACCGGCAGTTCCTACGGCCAATCGCTGAAAGAAGATTCGGAACCGGCACAAAGCGTTTCCAACCTGTATGACGAAGCCAGCGGCTTCTTCGGTGGCGGCAAGTTCAGCGTCGAAACCGGCCTGACCTATACCCACTACGATACCCGTGCCTTGGTACTCAACGGCTTCCTGGCCCTGGATTCGATCTTCCTCGGTAACATCAACCTCGACCGGATCAAGGCCGATAACTGGACCCTGGACCTGACGGCCCGCTACAACCTTGACCAACGCTGGCAGTTCGATATCAACGTCCCGGTGGTCTACCGTCAATCCACCTACTCCTCTGGTGGCGCTGGTGGCGCCGGCCCGGTGACCTCCGACGCTACCGTCACCCGCGACCCGACCATCGGCGATATCAACGTCGGTGTCGCCTACAAATTCCTCGATGAATCGGAGAACCTGCCTGACGCAGTCGTCACGTTGCGGGTCAAGGCCCCGACCGGTGATGACCCCTATGGCATCAAGCTGGTCAATGACCCCAGCAACGACAACCTGTCGGTACCTGAAGATCTACCAACCGGTAACGGTGTCTGGGCGATCACGCCGGGTATATCGCTGGTCAAGACCTTTGACCCGGCCGTGCTGTTCGGCAGTCTGTCGTACACCTACAACATGGAAGATTCGTTCAGCGACATCAGCCCCACGGTCAACAGCAAAGTGCCGGGCGACGTAAAACTCGGCAACTCCTGGCAGGTCGGAGCCGGTATTGCATTTGCCTTGAACGAGAAAATGAGTATGTCGTTTTCGTTCACCGACCAATTTGCCAGCAAAAGCAAAATCAAGCCCGATGGTGGCGACTGGCAGTCGATCACCAACAGCGACTACAACTCGGCGAACTTCAACATCGGCATGACCCTTGCCGCCACCGACAACCTGACAATCGTCCCGAACCTCGCCATTGGCCTGACCGAAGACTCGCCAGACTTCTCCTTCAGCCTGAAGTTTCCGTACTACTTCTGATGTTGGCGCCCATGAAAAAGCCCGCTTCGGCGGGCTTGATGCATTGTGGGCCGGTGCTGCTCAGCGAATCTGATGCTTATGCAGCAAGCGGTAGAAGGTAGGCCGGGAAATCCCGAGTACTTTGGCGGCAATACTCAGGTTATCGCTGTGCCGATTGAGCACATCGCATAACGCCTGGTGCTCGGCCCGATGTTTGTAATCCTCGAGGGTACCCATGCTCGAGGTGAAAGCATGCTGGCTGAGCAACCCCAGATCCTGCGCCTCGATCTGCCGGCCTTCGGCCAGCACCAGGCCACGCCTGACGCGGTTGGCCAGTTCGCGCACATTGCCTGGCCAGTCGTGTTTGCCCATCGCCACCAGGGCGTCCTCGCTGAAACTGCGCGGGCGTCGTCCGGTTTCCAGGCTGTAGAAATGGGCAAAGTGGTTGGCCAGCATCGACAGGTCGCCATGCCGGTCACGCAATGGCGCAGTGACCACTTGCAGGACATTGAGCCGGTAATACAGGTCCTCACGAAAGCGCCCGCGGGCGATAGCGTTTTCCAGGTCGACGTGGGTTGCCGCCAGTACCCGCACATCGACGCTGATCGGCTGGCCGCCGCCGACCCGTTCAATGTGTTTTTCCTGGAGGAAACGCAGCAGGTTGGCCTGCAACTCCAGTGGCAGGTCACCAATTTCGTCGAGAAACAGGGTGCCGCCGTTGGCAGCTTCGATGCGGCCTATCTTGCGCTGGTGCGCCCCGGTAAACGCGCCCTTTTCATGACCGAACAGCTCGGACTGTATCAGGTGCTCCGGAATCGCCCCGCAGTTGATCGGCACAAAAGGTTTGTCATGGCGCTGTGACTGGCGGTGCAGGGTTCGCGCCACCAGCTCCTTGCCTGTGCCACTCTCGCCACGAATCAGCACCGGCGACTCGGTGGGCGCCAGTTTGCTGAGCAGTTTGCGCAACTCGCGAATCGGACGGCTGTCACCCAGCAACTCGTGCGCAAGTTCAGCTGCATGAACGTTGCCCTTGCCACGCAGGCGCGCCATACCGAAGGCCCGGCCAATGGTGACCTGCACCCGCGAGACATCGAACGGCAGGGTATGGAAATCGAAAAACCATTCGCAGACAAAGTCACCGACATTCTGCATGCGCAGTTCTTCGGGGCTGAGCACCGCAATCCATTCGGTATTGCTGCGGCTGATGAGGTCTTTGACCGCATCCGGGCGCTGCAGGTGCATGGCCTGCAGGCGAAGCAGGCCGACATCACAAGGATGTTCCGGGGCCGAAGACAAGGTACAACTGTGAACGTCCCAGCCAACATTACGCAGGCCAGGCAACAAACGGTGACAATCATCGCAAGGATCGACGATCAGCAGGCGGCGGTTGGATGCAGGTTCAAGCATGACCTTTCCTTGGCGCCAATTGTTGGAAATTTATGTAGAAACAGCAAGTTGGCGGGCCCGTCTGTAACAGTAGCAACGATGCGTCAAACGCCCACTACCGTCTGTCCGCAAAGTGTCAAGACTTGGGCGCGCCAGGGAATTTCCTTGAACTTTCAGCGTCTCACCCGGCACTTGTCAGCGCTTTTTTTGCACTCAATCAAAAAAACTTCAAAATACGTGTGACTCAACCCTGTACTGCGTGCATCAGTACAAGTAACTCACCGCTAATGCGGTTGTTTATTATCTTGTTTGGGCCCACAGAGAGACCGAACCCATGAACGCCCCGCTCCGTGTCAACGAAGCACTGCTGATTGCCGACCACGCCTTCGAACCCTTCCAGTGTGTTGCCTGGGATTCGCCTAACGGTACAGGTGAACTGAGCCTGGCAGTGATCGACCGGACCAGCACCCGCATTGGTGGCAAGCAGGTGCCGTGCAGCACCTATTCCGACCCCGACCAACTGGCCAGCCTGATTGAAGAGATGCGCGCCGAGTTGCAAAAACAAGGTTGCCACCTGCAACCCTGGTCGATGCCGAAGTAAGTATCAGCGGTACCTGCTTACTATGATGGCCGCGCATCTTCATGATGCGCGGCAAGCAAGTTAACTGTTTCAAAAGTTATACTGCGACATCAAGTCGCAGCGACACTTCCGTACAGTTTCTGTACGCGCCTTATTTATCCAAGCACCTTGAAACTTTCAATCGACCGGTAGTCGGCCTGTAACTGCTGCGCCAATAAACGCGCGCGTCCCAAACGCACTGGCGAACGCTCGATATCCACTAACAGGCTCGGGCATGGCAACGGTTGCAACGGCTCCCAGGCGTTAAGCCGACCGTCGGTCAGCACCAGGCAGTGCTGCTGTTCATGCGGATACTGACGCTGGCGTGCCTGTAGCCAGTGCCGCGCCTGCTCCAAAGCGGCCAGCAAGGGCGTCCCGCCCCCTGCACCGAGGCTGTCGAGCCAAGGCTGCAAAGCCGCCGAGGCTTTCAGGCCATGGCGCTGCCAGCGTGGCGCATGGCCACTGGCAGTGAGCAGGGTCAGGCGCGCACGTTGCCGGTAAGCCTGATCGAACAATCCGGCCAGCAGGCCCTTGGCCTGGCTCAAGGCCTGATACCGCCGGGTCGAGGCCGAAGCATCGACAATCACCAACCACAGCTCATGAGCACTGGCCGTGCGTTGCTGCCAGCACAGGTCACGGCGTTGACGCGGACGGCCTTTGAGCAAGGTAGCCGGCCAGGCCACGGTTGTGCCCTGTGCTGCCTCGCGGACACGCCCGCGTGGTCCTTGCTTGATCGCACCCTGGCGGGGTTTGGCATCCGCCGTCCGGGGGCGACGGATGCTCAGGGCTTTTTTGCCCAGTTCGGCACCTCACGGCGGGCACCGGTCGCTGTCGCTTGCGGCGGCATTTCGCCCCAGGCGCCCTGCCCTTGCCGGGTGTTCGAGCCGTGGCCACCTTGAGGTTCCGGTGCCGGGCTGTGCACTGGCGGTTGTGGCGCCTCGCGACGGCGATGGCGCAAGGCAAACTCGGCCACTGCCTCTATATCCTCTGCCTCGATCTGCCCGGCACCGCGCCAGGCGGTATGCGCGCGGGCGGCGCGCAGCCACACCAGGTCGGCGCGCAAGCCATCGACCCCGGCAGCAAAGCAGCGCTCGGTGATCTGCGCCAGGGCCTGATCGTCCAGGGCAATCTGCGTCAACTGCTCACGGGCGGCCTGACAACGGGCGCGCAATTGCGCTTGCGCTTCGGCCCACTGCAGGCAAAAAGCCTCAGGGTCGGCGTCGAAGTCCAGCCGCCGGCGGATAATCTGCCCACGGGCCTCGGGCGCCGGTTGGCCGTCGAGGGCGACGTTCAGACCAAAGCGATCGAGCAACTGCGGGCGCAGTTCGCCCTCTTCCGGGTTCATTGTGCCGATCAGCACGAACCGTGCACTGTGGCGGTGGGAGATGCCATCGCGCTCGACCCGGTTGGTACCGCTGGCCGCAACGTCCAGCAGCAGGTCGACCAGGTGATCGGCCAGCAGGTTGACCTCATCGACATACAGCACACCACCATCGGCCTTGGCCAGTACGCCTGGAGAGAACTGCGCCTTGCCCTGGGCCAGCGCGGCGTCCAGGTCAAGCGTACCGATCAGGCGCTCTTCACTGGCGCCCAATGGCAAGGTCACGAACGGCCCTTCACCGAGCAGATCGGCCAGGCCGCGAGCCAGCGTACTCTTGGCCATACCGCGCGGGCCTTCGATCAATACGCCACCGATTTTCGGATCGATGGCGGTCAGGCACAGCGCGAGCTTCAACGCTTCGGCGCCGACCACCGCAGACAGCGGAAAATGTGCAGGTTCAGTCATCTCAAGTCTCTTCTTCACCGTCCAGCAATTGCTCTTCGAGGGCCTCTCGGTAGTCCCCCGGTTGCTCCCACAGGCCACGCTGCTGGGCTTCGAGCAGGCGTTCGGTGATGTCGCGCAAGGCCTGGGGGTTGTGCTGACGGATAAAGTCACGGGTCGCCGCGTCAAGCACATAGGCCTCGGCCAGCGACTGGTAATGGTGATCGTCAATCAGGTGCGTGGTGGCATCGAAGGCGAACAGGTTATCGACGGTGGCCGCCAGCTCGAAGGCACCTTTGTAGCCGTGACGCTTGACCCCGTCTATCCATTTCGGATTGAGCGCACGGGCGCGGATTACCCGGTTGAGCTCTTCTTTCAAGGTGCGGATACGCGGGCGGTCCGGCTGACTGTGGTCACCGTGGTAGCTCGCCGCTGGCTTGCCGCCCAGGCTTTCCACCGCCGCCAGCATGCCACCTTGAAACTGGTAATAATCGTTGGAATCGAGCAAGTCGTGCTCGTGATTATCCTGGTTCTGAATCACCGCCTGCACCTGGCTCAAGCGCCGGGCAAAGTCGGCGCGCGCCGGTGTGCCTTCATCTGCGGCGCCGTAGGCATAACCGCCGTGGTTGAGGTAAACCTCGGCGAGGTCCTTGCGCTCGTGCCACAAGTGCCCGTCGATTGCGTTCTGCACGCCGGCGCCATAGGCCCCGGGCTTGGCGCCGAAAATCCGCCAGCCGGCCTGCCGCGCCGCCTGCTCCTGGCTCATGCCCTGACGCTCGAATTCGGCACGCTCGCTGCGCACCCTGGCGGCGAGCGGGTTGAGGTCATCAGGTTCGTCCAGCGCGGCCACCGCCTGCACCGCCGCATCGAACAGCTTGATGAGGTTGCCGAAGGCATCGCGGAAGAACCCCGACACACGCAAGGTCACATCCACCCGTGGCCGATCCAGCAGGCTCAACGGCAGGATCTCGAAGTCGTCGACCCGCTGGCTGCCGCTGGCCCATACCGGGCGCACGCCGAGCAGGGCCATGGCCTGGGCGATATCGTCGCCGCCGGTACGCATGGTCGCCGTGCCCCACACCGACAGGCCGAGCTGGCGCAAGTGATCGCCGTGGTCCTGCAGGTGACGTTCGAGTATCAGGTTGGCCGAGGCAAAACCGATACGCCACGCCGTGGTGGTCGGCAGGTTACGCACATCGACGGTATAGAAGTTGCGCCCGGTCGGCAGCACATCAAGGCGCCCGCGACTGGGGGCGCCACTGGGGCCGGCCGGAACGAAGCGGCCTTGCAAGGCGGCCAGCAGCCCTTGCAGTTCAGCCGGGCCACAGGCATCCAGTTGCGGCGCCACGGTTTGCTGCAGCGCCTCGAGCACGGCGCGCACGTCTGACCACTGCGACTCCTGCGGCACCTGAGCGCTACCAGCCAGCGTGTGTGCAATGTAATGGGCGGCGAGCAGTTCAAGGCGTTCACGGGTATCTCCCGTGGTACGCCACAGCGCCTCATCCTGCGCCTGCAACAGCACCGGACGCGGGCCGTTCCAGGGCTCGCCAAGGTCGCAATCGAGTGGATCGAACCCCAGCGCCAGCGCTCTGGCCAGGGCCCGCAGCAGACTGGCATTGGCACCGCGGCCATCACCACGCTCGACCCGCAACAGTGCCAGCAAGGTATCGATGCGCAAGCGCCCGCTCGGCGACTCGCCAAATACATGCAGGCCATCGCGGATCTGCGATTCCTTGAGGTCGCACAAGTAGGTGTCCAGACGCGGCAACCACACGGCAGCATCGTCCAGTGCGCCTTCCAGTTGCAGCTCGCGGTCAATATGGTTGTCGCGCACCAGCTCGAGAATATCCCGCTGCAACTCGCGGGCTCGACGTGGATCGAGCAATTGCGCTTCGTAATATTCGTCAGCCAGTGCTTCAAGGTGACGCAACGGCCCGTAGGTTTCAGCGCGGGTCAGCGGCGGCATCAGATGATCGATAATCACCGCCTGGGTCCGACGCTTGGCCTGGGCGCCCTCACCCGGGTCGTTGACGATGAACGGATAGATATTGGGCAGCGGCCCGAGCAACGCGTCCGGCCAGCAACTGGCGGACAAGCCGACGCCCTTGCCCGGCAGCCACTCGAGGTTGCCGTGCTTGCCGACATGGATCAAGGCGTCGGCGGCAAAGCCGTGGCGCAGCCAGAAATAGAACGCCAGGTAGCCGTGCGGCGGCACCAGATCGGGATCGTGGTACACCGCGCTCTGATCCAGTTGATAGCCACGGGCCGGCTGGATGCCGACAAAGGTCAGGCCAAAGCGCAGACCGGCGACCATCATCCGCCCGCTGCGGAACATCGGGTCCTGCTCCGGCTCGCCCCAACGCTCGCGCACGGCGTCCTGATTGGCCTGGGGCAAGGCGGCAAAGGCGGCACGATAGTCTTCCAGCGCCATGCTTTGCAGGCAGGGGCGCTGGTCCAGGCTGTCCAGATCGTTGCTGACGCCGCCGAGCAGTGCCTGGATCAGCGCCGTGCCGCTGTCGGGCAAGGCGCTCAGCGGATAGCCTTGGGCTTGCAGGGCGCGAAGGATGTTCAAGGCTGCCGCTGGCGTGTCCAGACCGACGCCGTTGCCGATGCGCCCGTCACGGGTCGGGTAGTTGGCCAGGATCAGGGCGACGCGCTTGTCCTGATTGGGCAACTGCGCCAGCGCGCACCAGCGCCGCGCCAGTTCAGCGACAAAGTCCATGCGCTCGGCATGCGGGCGATAACAGACTACATCCGACTGGCTGCGCTCGCTGCGCCAGGCCAGGTCCTTGAAGCTGATCGGCCGGGTAATGATGCGCCCGTCCAGCTCCGGCAAGACGATGTGCATGGCCAGGTCGCGGGCGCCCAGGCCTTGCTCGCTGGCCTGCCAGCCCGGCTCGTTGTCCTGGGCGCAGATCGCCTGCAGCACCGGAATATCCCGGCGAAACGGGCGCAAGTGCGGCTGCTCGGGGCTGGACTGGGCAAAGCCGGTGGTATTGATGATCAATGCGGCGTCGACCTGATCGAGCCAGTCTTCGACCTGACTCAGGCAACCGGCCTCTTTAAGGCTGGCCACTGCAATCGGCAAAGGATTGAGCCCGGCCAGTTGCAAGCGCTCGCAGAAGGTATCGATAAAGGCAGTGTTGGCCGCCTGCAGGTGCGAGCGATAGAACAGGATCGGCACCACCGGCTGTTCGACCTGCCACGCGGAAAACCAGTCAGCCAGATCGGCACTGGCTTTGCGCGGGTGATACACCGCCGTGCGTGGCAGCTGTTGCGGCTCGCTCCAGGGGTAATCGCGCTGCAGCCACTGGCTGGCCAGGCAATTGAACAGGTTCAGGGCATTGGCCTTGCCGCCCTGGCGCAAGAAGTGCCAGAGCCGCTCGGCCTGCTCTGCCGACACGGTACTCAGGCTGGTAAGTTCCGGGTCGGGGCGATCATCACCCGGCACCAGGATCAGCTGCACGCCACGGGCCGCCAGCTCCAGCAGTTGCTCGACACCGTAGCGCCAATAGCCGACGCCACCGTGCAGCGACACCAGAATCACCTTGGCGTAGCGTAATACCTCGTCGACATACAGGTCGACCGAGGCATGGTTCTGCACCTGCATCGGGTTGGCCAGACGCAGGCTGGGGAAATCCTCGGGCAGCTGCTGGGCGGTTTCGGCCAGCAGCGCCAGGTGTGAGTCACCGCTGCAGAGAATGACCAGTTCGGCCGGAGTCTGGCCGAGATCGGCAATACTGTCGTCCGGTACAAAACCACCGGGCTGGGTCCGCAGCAGGTGCATGGATCAGACGCTCAAGGCGGCGCGCAGGCCCGCTTCCAGTTGGGCCGCATCCAGTTCCTGGCCGATCAGCACCAGGCGCGTGGTGCGCGGCTCTTCACTGCGCCAGGCGCGGTCGAAGTGTTTGTCGAAGCGGGTGCCCACGCCCTGAATCAGCAAACGCATCGGCTTGCCGGGGATCGCCGCAAAGCCTTTGACCCGCAGGATGCCGTGCTGCACCACCAGTTGGGTCAGGGCGTCGAGCAGCAGGCTTTCGTCGGCTTCCGGCAGCTCGATGGAGATCGAGTCGAAGGCATCGTGGTCATGATCGTCGTGGTCATCGCCGTCATGGTGCGAGTCGTGGTGAGTACGCCGGCCATCGATATGCGCTTCCGATTCAGCGCCCAGGCCCAGCAGCACTTCCAGTGGCAGACGGCCGCTGCTGGCTTCGATCACCTTGACCGCTGGCGGCAGCTCTTCCTGCACTTCGGCGCGGACCTTGGCCAGGTCATCGGCGGCGATCAGGTCAGCCTTGTTCAACACCACCAGGTCGGCACTGGCCAACTGGTCGGCGAACAGTTCGTGCAGCGGCGACTCGTGATCCAGGTTCGGGTCGAGTTTGCGCTGGGCATCGACCTGGTCCGGGTAGGCGGCAAAGGTGCCTGCGGCCACGGCCGGGCTGTCAACCACGGTGATCACCGCGTCAACCGTGCAGGCGTTGCGGATCTCTGGCCACTGGAAGGCTTGCACCAGTGGCTTGGGCAGGGCCAGGCCGCTGGTTTCGATGAGGATATGATCGAGATCGCCGCGACGGGCAACCAGCTCACGCATCACCGGGAAGAACTCTTCCTGCACGGTGCAGCACAGGCAGCCGTTGGCCAGTTCATAGACGCGGCCGCTGGCCTCTTCTTCAGTGCAACCGATGCTGCATTGCTTGAGGATCTCGCCGTCGATGCCCAGCTCGCCGAACTCGTTGACGATCACCGCGATGCGCCGCCCCTGAGCGTTGTCGAGCATATGCCGCAGCAGCGTGGTTTTGCCCGAGCCGAGGAAGCCGGTAACGATGGTGACGGGGAGTTTGGCCAGTGTTTTCATGTCGATGCCCTTGGCAGGATGGCGGGCATGCGGGACGAGAGCCACAGGTATCACTACCTGGGCGCGTTCGCCACCGGATCACCCCGCCCGGTTTATGTCGGAAACTGTTCGAGGCAGGTCTCCTGGCTGACGGTGTTCAGGCCTTGGGCCTGGCATTCGCTGCGCCTTCCCGCTAGCGCCTTCGACAGCGCTGGCAGTGGCGTGGCAGTAAACATCACCGTTCACAGTTGCGGGGGCAGCCGCGGCTTGAACCGCGTTCCCTTCTTAGCTTCGGCACGCGCCGAAGAACCTCGAAAGCGCAAGGCTACGCATGCTTGGGAGGCGGGTCAATGTTTGTCGCATTATCGTTGTAGCGACATTGTTTACTCATGCATTTTCCGCAGACACTCATTATTTAAAATTCTACTTGTAAGTTACCTCCTACAATTTAACACCCCATAACAACACCTGCTCAACAGTCACAGAATAGCGACCTTAACCCGCAAACTTACATCTTCTTACAAAAACCGAATTGATAAATAAAAACAACAAATGAACCATGAGCCAACAACAGGAAGAGTCAACCACACCAGAAAGGAACTCTTGCATGATCGGCCACCATCAAAGTCCGCTGCGAGCTTTTTCCTCAAACGCCAAAAGCGTGTTCGCAGCATGAGTTCCAGTACTGCAATACGGTATTCGGACGAAAGCACGCTGTATGAACTTTCCGAATCACTAAATAGCCACCACTACGCCAGCAGCGCTCATTATCCAGCGTTTCTGGTTGCTCAACTGGGTAACGAAGCGTGTCACGCATTCAATGCAACCTGGAACAACCTGCAGCCGGACAGCTATCTGAGCGTCGGCAACGGCACTCGCGAGCGTTGCATCTGCAAGTTCGAGTACCGCCAGCGGGACAGGCGCTGGAAGACGCTCGAAAACTGCCACTTCTTTCAGACCCAGGCCCATAACCCGCTGCTGGGTGGCATTCAGCGCACCTATGCGCGCAGCGAAACGTCCTTTATCGGCTCGCCCGTGCTGCAAACGCTACTGGCAGCCGACCTGGCGCTCCTGGATCTGACCGTCGGCCATCGCGACTGGCTGGTCACCTGCCACCAGTTCCGGATCCTGTGCGATGAGCACAATGCGGGCCAGGCCACACCCGAAGGCCGACACCGCGACGGGCATGACTTTGTCTTTCAACACCTGATTCAACGCCAGTTAGTCATTGGCGGAGAAAGTCGGGTGTTTCACGAAAATGGCGAAACCGTATTCAGTGCAACCCTGACAGATTACATGGAAACCATCGTTTTGAATGACCGGACACTTCTGCACGAAGTTTCTCCGTTGCAAAAGCCTCATACCAGTTCAAATCCAGGCACTCGTGACATGTTGATTATTGACTTCGACTTGACGGAGCACTAATGAATCATTCCACTCACGCACTTCCTGCCGCCACTCTCAATATACAAAACTACATTATCGAGCAGTTTGAGCAGGCACGCGCACGACGGACTTCCACATTATCCCTGACCGCCAATGAGAATGTATTGTCCGAGACCGCTCGCACACTTGGACAAAACCGCAGCCCATCCACCGCTCTTGCGACCGGCACGGTTATGTATTGCTGGCCTGTGGCGCCGATGACAACCGAAAAGCCTTCAACGCCGCCATCTCCCATCCATTGTTCAACACCCAAGGACAGGCGCAATGACCACGAAAGAGACCCTGTATCACATCGATGGCCCGATCAGTGCGGATTTCCCGCAGATCTCCTTTTCCACAAATGTATACGACAACCCCGCGGACATTCTTGGCTCGATCACCGACCTGGCCAGGCACTTCAAGGCGGTCGAGTTCGAAATCGGTGAAGACGCCGAAGCTGTGTTCTGGTCCTTGAGCAACGATGGACGACAGACGCTGGCCCGGCAGATCCGTCAGTTTACCGAGCAAAATGAGATCACCCTGACGGTTCATGCTGGTTGGTGGGGGCGTCAGTACAACCTCTGCGCCAGTAATCTGGATGAGCGTGCACAAGCAGTGGAGTGTTTGAGCGCGGCGGTGGACTTTTCCCGTCAAGCCGGCGCGACCAGCGTCACATTTCATCCCGGCTACAAGGACCAGTTGGACAACGACGTGCTGATGACGAACCTGATCGAGGCCATCAAACAGGTCACGGCGCGTTGTGACACAGGGGATATGGCGCTGTGTCTGGAGAACATGGGGGGCCAGCGTCCGAAGTTTCCGGTGTTCACAGTCGAAGAGCATGTGTACTTCCATCAGCAGACCGGCTGCTACGTGACCATCGATGTAACCCATTTATGTTCCTTGCTGCCTTATGGACAGAGCCTGTTTGAGGCCATCGCGACACTGGCGCCGGTCACCCGCCACCTGCACATTGCCGACCTCAACGACACCCACCACCAGCACTTGCCAATTGGCGAAGGCAATTTGCCCTTGAGCGATGTATTGAACCGCTTCGCGCTCAACGGCTATCGCGGTGTGGCAGTGGTAGAAGAGTTCATTCCGCGCTTCTCCACCGCGTACTACCTGGAAAAAGCCTTAGCCTACCAAGCCGGCATGCAACATCTGCGCGCCAGCGTTCAGCAAAACATCCATGCCGGTTGAGCCTGCACGACTCGAACTTGCGCCACACAGCGAGATTGCGTCTGGCATCCGCGATGCGTTGCCGTTCGTGTTCTCACTATTGCTGACGTTCACCCTGATCGGCATGCTCGGGCGGCGCCATGGCCTGGATCTACCGGCGATGGTGGTGTTCAGCGGCACGGTGATGGCCTCGCCGCTGCAGCTCACTTTGCTGGAGACACCCGCGCATCTGTTGAACGCGTTTGGCGTTCTGGTATCGGCGCTGAGCATCAATCTGCGGTTTCTGATCTTCACCCTGAGCCTGAAGTCCAGCCTCAAAGGTGCAAAAGCAGCGTTCATTCCGGCACTGGCGGTGATGGCCAATGCGGCCTTCACCCTCATGTCGATACGCAAGGAACAGCAGCCGATCAGCCGCCTCTACGCGAACACTGTGTGCTTCACGCTGTACGCCGCCGCGGTACTTGGCACCATGGCCGGTTATTGCTTCGCCAGTCTGGCCGGCAGTGCGCTGATGGATGATGTCAGCGTAGTGATCGCGATCTTCATCAGCGCCTCGCTGGGCAAGATGGCCCGCGAGCGCCACAGCTTCCACGCCCAATGGATCGCCGGGCTGACCACTGCCGCGAGTCTGCTGTGGCTGGGGCAGATCAGTCTGATGCTGGTCCTCGCCGTTACCATGGTGGCGAGTTATGCCTATGACCGAACCTAATACGTTCTGGCTGTATGTGCTGATCTGCGCGCTGGTATCGGCCGTCTGCCGGCTGTTGCCGCTGGCGGTGGAAATCGAGCGGCTGCCCAGCGGCGTTCGCGCCTTCATCGACCGCCTCGGTAAGTACACCTCGGTTGCGATGCTGATCAGTCTGCTGGCGGGATCACTTTATCCGCTGGCCAGTCAGCAGACCCCGTCGACGCTGTGGATCTGGCCTGTGGCCCTGGCCTGGCTACTGAGCCGCATGCGGCTCAAGTCCTACTACGCCTTTCTCATCGCGCTGGGCGTGTACGTTCTGCTAGCAATGCGTTAGTCGTCGATTGACTCAAGTCCTGCGCCCATGCTCTCCTACACAGATTGTTACGGGTGCCCTTCACAGGGTGAAACGGGAAGCCGGTGAACCATGTGCTTTACTCTAAAGCCATGTCAGTCCGGTGCTGCCCCCGCAACGGTAAGCGAGTGAAGCGTCAGATCCACTGTGCCAGTGCGGCATGGGAAGGTGATGCTTGCAGGTCGGTTAAGGCCAACCCCTCGCGAGCCCGGAGACCGGCCCGCAACTTACAGTGCGCGAATGCGCTGCTGAACCTGACAAACCCGCGGTGGGCGGGCGCTGTTGCAACCCCTGGGCGAGTTCCGTGCAGGGGTTTCTTGCGCTTGCCTGTTGCCGAACAACACCAAGAGGAAAGCGCCATGCCTATCAGTACCGCCAGTCACTCCGCCGTTACCCCGTCAAGCCTCAGTCAGCGTCTGCTGGTTGCCGTCGGTGCCTCGCTGCTGGGCCTGTGCCTGGTCTACTTCGCCGGTTTCTCGCACATCGAAGCGGTGCACAATGCCGCCCACGATACCCGCCACAGCGCCGCCTTCCCTTGCCACTGAGTGCCCTGCGATGATCAAGCGTATTGCCAGTACCGCAGGGTTTGCCGGCCTGCTGGCCGCCCTGCTGTTGACCCTGCTGCAAAGCTTCTGGGTCGCGCCGCTGATTCTCCAGGCGGAAACCTATGAAAGCGCAGCGCCTGCGGTTGAAGCGCATGAACACGCCCCTGGTGTGGCTGCCGATCACCACCACGACAGCGAAGCCTGGGCACCGGAGGACGGCTGGCAGCGGGTACTGTCGACCACGGGCGGTAACCTGGTGGTCGCCGTCGGCTTTGCCCTGATCCTCGCTGCGCTGTATACCCTGCGCGCGCCAAACAGCGTGGTCAGTGGCGCACTGTGGGGCCTGGGTGGCTTTGCCGTATTCTGCCTGGCACCTACTCTGGGCCTGCCACCAGAACTGCCAGGTACCGCCGCAGCCGATCTGGCCCAGCGCCAGACCTGGTGGGTAGGTACCGCAGCGGCCACCGCCGTCGGGCTTGGCTTGATCGTGTTCGCCCACAACTGGCTGCTTAAAACGCTGGGCGTGGTACTGCTGGTGGTACCTCATGTGATTGGTGCACCACAACCTGAAGTGCACGAAATGCTTGCCCCAGAAGCGCTGGAAGCCGAGTTCAAGATCGCTTCCCTAGTGACCAACGCCGCGTTCTGGTTGGCCCTGGGCCTGATCAGTGCCTGGCTGTTCCGTCGCCCGAACCAGGCCTGACATGCAAGTGTTCGTCGGCCTGGGTTGCCGACGGGGTTGCCCCGCCGACACCCTGGGCCACCTGCTGGAACAGACCCTCAAGGCCCACGACTTGCCGCTGAGCGCAGTCACGGGCCTTGCCAGTATCGACCTCAAGCACGATGAACCCGGGCTGCAACAACTGGCCCGGCGCCTCAAGGTGCCTCTGCTATTTTTTTCCGCCACACAACTGGCCGCCTTCGAGCCGCGCCTGAGCCATCGCTCGGCCGTCGCCTACCAGCACAGCGGTTGCTATGGCGTCGCCGAAAGCGCGGCGCTGGCACTGGCCGAACACCTCGCAGGCCCGGCACAGCTGCGCGTTACCCGTACCCTGCTGGCCGACGCCAGCCTGGCATTGGCTACAACCACAGGCTTTGGCGGATAATCCGCGCTTTCTCTTCAAGGACTCCGCATGACCGTCTATTTCATCGGTGCCGGCCCCGGCGATCCCGAGCTGATCACCGTCAAGGGCCAGCGCCTGATCCATCGCTGCCCGGTAATCATCTATGCCGGCTCCCTGGTACCGGCGGCGGTGCTCGAAGGGCATCGCGCCGAGACAGTCATCAACAGTGCCGAGCTGCATCTGGCCGAGATCATCGAGGCAATCAAGCAGGCGCACGAGCGGGGCCAGGATGTGGCCCGGGTCCACAGCGGCGACCCCAGCCTGTACGGCGCCATCGGTGAACAGATCCGCTACCTGCGCGAACTGGGTATTCCCTACGAGATCATCCCGGGTGTTACCGCCGTGGCCGCCAGCGCCGCCCTGCTCGGCTGCGAACTGACGCTGCCGGACATCGCCCAGACCGTGATTCTCACCCGCTACGGCGACAAATCGCCAATGCCCGCAGGTGAGCAACTGGCCGACCTCGCCCGCCATCGCAGCACCCTGGCGATTCACCTGGGGGTCAAGCATCTGCAGAAGATCGTCGAGGAACTGCGCCCGCATTACGGCGGGGATTGCCCAATTGCGGTGGTCCATCGCGCTACCTGGCCGGACCAGGACTGGGTGCTCGATACCCTTGATGGTATTGTCCAACAGGTACAGGCCAAGGGTTTTCGCCGTACCGCACTGATCCTGGTCGGCCGGGTACTGGCCAGTGACAGCTTTTCCGAGTCGGCGCTGTACCGCGCCAGCCATGCCCATCTCTATCGCCCCTGACAGAGGACCTGACCATGCTCGAATTGCGCCCCAACTGTGAATGCTGCGGCGGTGACCTGCCCGGCGACAGCCAGGATGCACTGATCTGCTCGTTCGAATGCACGTTTTGCAAGGACTGCAATGAGCGTCAACTCAAGGGCCAGTGCCCCAACTGTGGTGGTGAGCTGGTGAAGCGACCGCCACGGGCGGCGGCGAAGCTGGCGAAGTATCCGGCGTCGACCACGCGGATCGTCAAGGAACAAGGCTGCGCAACGCACTAGGTTGGCTGTATTTGGCAAGGCTTGCGCCTTGCATCGCTGGCAATGCCAGCTCCCACAGGATCGGTGTGCACCAGAACGTTGTGGGAGCCGGCCTTGCCGGCGATGGGGTGCAACGCAGACCTCATGGGTTTTGATTTTGGCTCAGGTACTTGTCCAGGGTCGCATTGTCGCCGCTGCTATCGCCCGCCACCTGCCACAAGCGCCGCTCGATACCTTGGGCCAGCAGATGCCCCACCGCCGATTCGATGGCCGACAGCACACACAGCTGCGCCGGTTCGTTGGTGGTGTAGCCGACCTCGGCTTCAAGCAGTTTCTTGAACTCGATGAACTTGAACACCCCGGCACTGCGGCCGACCGAGTAGATGGTCTTGCTGGTCATCACGTTGGCCAGCACCTGACCGCTGCGCACATCCACGGCCCGCAGGTTGACCGACACCTGATCGACCCGGTACTCGCGGGAGATATCGATACCCAGGTAGCGCGCCCCCTCGCCACCACTGCGCACGTTGGTGTCGTAGGCGATGATACCGCCTTCAAGCATCAGGTTGGCCGCCTGCAGCGGTGGCAATTCGCCCTGGATGTTCACCGGCGTGTCCGGTTTTTTCTGCGACGCACGGATGATCTTGCGCTCGGTCAGCAGGTTCTGCAGCCCTTCGCGCTCCAGCACCACAAACCAGCCGCTGGCCTGCAGGGCGTCCATCAGCATGCTCGCCGCGCCCTGGGTGACGCTGGTCGAGAACGAGCTGGCCGGGGTTGGCTTGTATTGCCCGGTCTGGTCGCGGAAACCATACACCACCGCCATCAGCCGGCCTTTGGGCCGCGGCATGTTGAGCAGGTCGTAGTAGGTCGAAGCCCGCGGGGTCAGCGTCGGGCTTTCGCCGTCCTGCTCGGCCGGCATCGGTTTGCGCAGGTTGCAGCCTTGCAGGACGGCAAAGATCAGCAGTGCGGTCAGAATTCTTTTCATGATTGTCACTCCCCATTACCCGCCCCTTCAAGGGTTCAGGCCGTTCACCAGAACTTCTGAAATTTCGCCTGTTGCACGGTCGGTGATCTCGATGGTCAAGGCCCCGGAATCATCGAGCACGTTGATAATGAAGGCGTCTGTCTGCAGGCTGCCGGTGGTGCCGTTATTGATGTTGTTGAGCAATTGCGACAGCAGCCGCGACTCGAGCTGGCTGGTGAAGCGCTCCAGGGCCGAAGTGCCCGCCAGTGCCGAGGCACGGTCCTTGATCGCCGGGTCTTCGTGGTCGTTCTGTGCCTGGGCGTTGTTGAGCAACCAGGTGCCGTTCAACGGGTTGCCGCCAAACGCGGGGTTGATGGGGGTGTACACAAGTTCGGTGGCACCGGCCTGGCTGCCCAGGGCAGTCAGCAGGACCAGGGAGGCCAGCCGGCGGGTATTGTTGTTATTCATAGCTCGTCCCTCTCAAGATCGGTGGTGTCCTGCAGCAGCATCTGCAGCTTGCGCTGGATGATCTGCTCCTTGACCAGGTCAGCCGCCTCATAAGCGGCGTCCTTCAGCTCTGTGGTGTTGGGTGGCAGAAAGCGCCGGTAGATCACACGTTGCTCGTACTCGACCGTTACCAGGCTGCCCCAGCGTGCGTCCGGCCGTTCCCGTACCACCAGGTTGAAATCCAGACGGCTGGTGGCACGCAGCCGCTCGGCAAAGCTGTAATAGAAGTCGTGGCCGATGTGCGAGATGGTGTTGTCGACGATAAAGCCCATCATCTCGTCCTCGGCGCCGCCCCGGGCAGTGCCGGCCAGCAGCACCAGAGCCAGGGCGCAGGCGGTCAGTTGGCGGTTCATTGCCCTGCTCCCTGGGTCAGGCCCTTGCGACCACCGGCGGCGGATTCGGAGAAGGCTTTCTCAGCCACGAACTGCCAGTCGGAATAGTGTTCCAGGCCTTCGAAGTCCGACCACTGAGCGGCAAAGCCGGTCTGTTTCAGCGGCGTCAGATCAGACTGGCTGTACACCCCGGTGATACGCCCGTCGATGGAGCGCAGCAATCCCCAGTCGTCGCTGCCAGTGACCGGATCGGGGTACAGGCGGCGCAGGTGGCGCTTGAGGTTGGGATAGCGCGGGTCCTCAAGCAGCTCGTCCAGGGTCTGTGGGTACTGGGCCAGGCCTGGCGAATCGCGATAGTAGCTGCGCAGCGCCTGGGCATACTGGGTGCCGACCCAGAGCAGGTCGCGTTCACGTTCGCGCAGGGCCTGGGTCGACCACAGGGTGACGGTCGAGCCCAGCGCGATGCCGGTCACAGCAATCAGCAACAGCACTCCCAGGTAAGTGAAGCCCGCCTCGGCGGCGCTACCACTCGGCATATAAGCTGCCATCACGCGCCCTCCCGGTTGCACCGCTCTTGATATCAGCCACCGAACCGCCCACACCTTCCGGCGGCGCTACCACCTGCCAGCCGTCACGGCGCTCGGTGATCGGGTCCAGCGGGGCGTTGCGCAGGTAGCGCTGTTCGACCAGTTGCTCCAGCGACTCGGGATATCGCCCGGTGTCGCCGTAGTAGTGATCCAGGGCTTCGCGCATCACCGCCAGGCTTTGACGCAGGGTGGCCTCGCGCGAGGTTTCCAGGCTCTGGAAGTAGCGCGGCATGGCAATGGTCATCAGCGTGGCGATGATCGCCATCACCACCAGCAACTCGATCAGGGTAAAGCCTTGGTTGCGTCGCATGCTGGTCACCATTGTCCGTAGGCGATGCCGTTAAGGCCCTTGCCCGGTGCCTTGGAGTAAACGTCGAAGACGTCCTCCCCTTCACGCGGGCTTTGCGCCGAACTGTCGTAAGCACGCAGCCCCCAACCCCCTTCGTCGTCTTTTTTGTGGCTGAGCAACGGGTCGTGGGGGATGCGCCGCAGGAAATAGAACTTGGCACCTTTGGCGCTACGCACATCGCGCACACCTTCCACCAGCACCTGCAGGCTGGGTGGGTAACCTGTGGCATTCAGCGATTTCTCGATGTAGCCGGCGTCGAAGGCGCGTTTGTAGGCGTCGATGGCATCGCGGATCTGATACAGCGCGGTTTTCAGCTCCTGCTCCTTGCCCCGGCGTACCAGGGTTTCGGTCAGTGGTGCGGCAATCGAGGCGAGCAACCCGAGCAGCGCCAGGGTCAGCATCACTTCGATCAGGCTGAAACCTGCCATCGAGCGTTTCATGATTTAAGGCCTCACCGCGGTAGGCGCAGCGGCCAGCGGCTGCTCGTCGTCGACCTCGATCGGGCGATTGAGGTTGCGGATCTGCATGCTGGTTTCGGTGCCGGATGGGAACTCCATGTCCGACGGGCTCTGGTACGGCAGGTTGCGCACGATGCGCGGGGTAATCGACAGCACCAGCTCCGACTGGCTCTTGTCATTACGGTTGCTGCCAAACAGCCGTCCCAGCCCGGGGATGTCGCCGAGCAACGGAATCTTGTTGCCGCTGGCACCGTCGTCATTGCGTACCAGCCCCGCCAGCACCTGGGTTTCGCCGTCATGCAGACGCAGGCTGGTCTGGGCGTTGCGGGTGTCGACCTGAACCGGAATGGTGCCCTGGCGAGTCGGTTCCAGTGGCTTGGCGTTGCTGACTTCCAGGGATACCTTGATCGCCACTTCGTTGTTCAGGTGCACCACCGGGGTGACTTCGAGTTTGAGACCGACATCCAGGTAGGTGATGCTCTCGGTGATCACCGGTCCTTGCGTCGAAGGGACCGACGTGGCGCTGACGATCGGCACCCGCTGACCGATGTGGATACGCGCCTGCTCGCGGTTGCTGACGCGGATCACCGGGCTGGCCAGGGTGTTGATGTCGTTGTCCTGGGCGTTGATCTTGGCCTGCGGCGATGGCGAGATAGTGATCCGTGAGGAGTCGATACCGCGCAATTGATCGAGGGTTTCCACGGACTTGCCGTCTTCGGTGAGCACCCCGAACGTGTTGGGCCACTGCAGGCCAAGCTCGAGGATCCGCGAGCGGGCCACCTCCATCACTTCCACTTCCAGCACCACTTCCGGGTTGGACTGATCCTGCGACTGCAGCAGTTTCTCAGCCATGCGCACGGCGTCGGGGGTATCGCGCATGGTCAGGGTATTGAGGCGCTCATCGACGAACACGTCGCGGGTCTTGAGCATGGTCTTGACCAAGTTCAGCGCGGTGTTGGAATCGATACTGGTCAGGTAGAAGGTGCGCATCACCAGTTCCTGGTAATCCTTGGTCTTCTGCGGCGAGTCCGGGTAGATCAGCAAGGTGTTGTCGTTCACCACTTTCTGGTGCAGCTGGTTCTGCTCCAGCAACAGCGCCACGGCATCTTCAATGCGCACATCGCGCACGAAGATGGTGGCCTTCATGTCCGGACGCATGTCCTTGTCGAAGATGAAGTTGAGCCCGGCCACCTGCGACAGCACCTCGAAGATGGTTTTCAGGTTGGCGTCACGAAACTCCAGGGTTACCGGGCGTTCCATCTTGGTCCGCAGTTGCGGGTTGGGCTGCGCGGTGCGGCTCTGTACCAGCTCGATGTCCTTGCGCAGGGCCAGGCCATCCTGGTTCTGCGGATCGAGCAGGAGCACTTCGCGCATGTGCCGCTCGGCGCCGAACAGATCGCCTTGACGCAACGCCGCCTGGCCGAGGGCCACGCGCTCATTGATGTTGCCGATCTGTTCGATCTGGCGTACCGCTTCCTGGGCGCGGCGGTTGTTGGGTTCCAGGGTCAGCACCCGCCCATAGCCCATCCGCGCGCCCTGAAAGTCATGGCGGCTGCGGTCGCTGTCGGCCTGGGTCAACAACGCTTCAACCGACTGACGACGGCCCTGGATCACGGCGATGTTCAGCTCGGTGTCGCGTGGATTCTCCTTGAGTGCCTCCTCAAGCATGGAGATACCTGCTTCGTATTGCCCTTCCGCGATCAACGCCTGGCCATCCTTGCGCACGCCACTGGTGCCGCAACCGGCCAGGGCAACGCAAAGTGCAAGCATCAGGTATGGCGCCTTGTTGCAGTGCCTGGACGAAATCATGGTGCGCTCCCTACAGACAATGTCTGGGACAAGTGCAACGGCAGGTAGACCAGGCTCAGCTCCGTGGCGGAGATGTGCTCGATCCGGTAAATGTCATCAATCACGTCGCCGCGGCGCACGACGTAGAGTTTCTCGCCGCTTTGCAGGAACACTTGTTGATCGTCGCGATCGTCCAGACGGCCAACAAACTGAAAAGGCAGCGCCGGTGCGGCTGGAGGCAAGGCCACTGGCGCGACGGCAACGGGTTGTTCGGTGACCGTGGCCATCTGTGCCGCCGGCTTCCAGCTCTTGCTCGGGAACAGGTCGCGCAGCTTGAGTGCCGCAGGCTTGGCCGCCTGGGCAGCGGCTTCGCTGGCAGCGACCGAGGTCTTGTCGGCGGCGGCGACTGCGGTTTGGCTGTCGGCCGACTCGTCGTCGAAGAAGTATCCCGGTGCCCAGGCCAGTACGGCGGCAGCTCCGAGAAAGGCCAGCCAGGCCAGACGGCGTTGAGTATTCATCATGACCTCGACAGATAAAGGGTCATACGCAGGCGACCTGTCAGCTCGCTGTCGCCGATCTTCTTGCGCTGCAGGTCGACGTCTTCAAGCACCAGGGCCGGCAACTGGCCGAGCAAGGCATGCACGAAGCGGCGGATCTGCGGGTAGCTGCCGCGTACCGGCAAGAGAATCTGGTAGCGCGCCAGCTGGGTTTTCGGGTCGACGCCCAGGGCGTACTCGCCGCGGGCCAGGCTGATCCGTTCGGCCTTGGCCAGGCTGTAGATGCGGTCGATGGCCACGGTGGCCTGAGGCTGGGCCGGCAGCTGTTTGTGGAAGTCTTCCAGTTCACGCTGAGGCACCTGCGGCAGTTTCAGGTCACCACGTTTGAACTGCTGCAACTGCGCCTGGGCGTCTTCGCTACGCAGCTGCTGCTGTTGCAACTGTTGCCATTGCGGCAGCAGCACCGCCGCGCCATACAGCAAGGCCAGCAGGACCAGCGCACCGCCCGCCAGGCCAACCACACCCAGCTGCCGTGCACGCTCATGAAGAATCAGGCTATGGATGCGCATTGCCGATCTCCCAGGTGGCGGACAGGTTGAACTGCACAGGATGCTCGGCCTGCTTGGCCATGATTTCGTGATTGAGCAACGACACATCGCGCAGCTCGCCGCTGGCTTCCAGGCGCTTGTGGAAGGTCAGCATGGCTTCCAGGTCGCGGGCCTCGGCGCTGATGCGGACCTGGCCCTTACGTGCATCGGGGGTCAGGGTCAGTAGCGCCACGTCGTCCTGCGGCAGGGCTTCAAGCATGTCGAACAGGCGTTCCCAGGGCCGCTGCAGTTGCTGCGAGACACTGCGCATCTGCGCCAGCTTCTCGGCTTGCTCGCGGCTCTGCGCCGGGGTCAGCGACGCAACGTGCTCAGGGCGCTTGCCCAGTTGCCGCTCGAACGCCTCCAGTTGTTGATCGAGCGCCGCCTGCTGCTGGCCGAAACCTTGTGCCAGGGCCAGGGCGCCAGCCAGCAGGCCGACACCGGCCGCCAGCAGCACCCAGGCCGAGAGCGCCGTGCGCCGTGGCTGAAAGTCCAGCTCCAGGCGGCGCATTTCAGGCCACCGCCCGGGTCATGCGGCACAGCACATCGGCTGTGTCGCCGCCCAGCTCGCACAAGTGCACACCGTCCAGTGCCGGCGGTTGTTCCTGACGGCCCGGCGCATGCAGGAACACCGGCAGTTCGCGGTCCTGGGCATTGAGCTCGCACTGGCGGGCGATCAGTGCTTGCAGGGCGGCGTCACTGTCACAGCCACCCTGGGTACTGATCTGTTGCCAGACACCGTTCTGGGCCAGCAGGCACACGGTGCGCTGAGGCTCGGCGAGCACGAAGAGGAAGTCGCTCTGCCCCAGTTGTTCGGCAAAGCGGTTGTAGGCCGCCATCAGATACGGACGTACCGAGCGCAGGCGCAAACCAAGCTCACGGCAGTGCTCATGCAGCCGTTGCAACAACGCTTCCGGCACCGCCGTGGCGATCCGCGCAGCGCCGGCGGCCTCCGGCGACACCACCAGACGCCAGCCGTCCAGGCTCTGCCCGTAGTGGGCCTCGAAGCAGGCACGGGCGTAGTGGTGCAGCTCATCAGGGCGGCCGATGGCAGCGCTCCAGGGCACCAGGCAGAAGCGGCAGTACTGCGCCGACAGCAACAGCTGCAGTTCGCCGCCCTTGCACGAATGGTCAGCCAGCAGGTTGCGCAGTGTATCCAGGGCCAGGGTGGCGGCCTGGCTGCGTTCGGCGATAAAGCCCAGGCTGCCCAGCCAGTGTTGTTCCGTTCCCAGGCGTTGGCACAAGCCGACCCCCTGGGCGCCGAGCACGGCGATAAAACGATCAGGCGACAAATGTGACACGATTGATCTCCTCCAGAGTGGTCCGGCCATCGCGCACCAGTTCCAGTGCCGAGCTGCGCAGCAGGCGCAGGCCGCGTTGACAGGCCAGGGCCCTGATCTGCGCCAGGGGCCGACGTTCAACAATCATTTGCCGCAGTTCATCGTCCAGGTGCAGCAGTTCGGCAATCGCCGTACGTCCGCGATAACCGCTGCCGCGGCACTGGCCGCAACCGCTGCCGTGGACGAACCGGTAGTGGTCCACCTGCCCCGCTTCCAGGCCGGAAAGGCTGAGCTCTTCATCACTGGGCTGGTGGGGGCTGGCGCAGTGTGGGCAGACCAGACGAATCAGGCGCTGGGCCAGCACCGCGTTGAGGGCGGAGACGAAGCTGTAGGGGTCGACCTGCATCTGGCTGAAGCGGCCGATCACATCGAAGACGTTGTTGGCGTGGATGGTGGTGAACACCAGGTGCCCGGTCAGTGCCGACTGCACAGCGATCTGTGCGGTGTCCGGGTCGCGGATCTCGCCGACCATGATCTTGTCCGGGTCATGGCGCAGGATCGAGCGCAGGCCGCGGGCGAAGGTCAGGCCTTTTTTCTCGTTGACCGGAATCTGCAGCACCCCCGGCAGTTGATATTCAACCGGGTCTTCGATGGTGATGATCTTGTCCACGCCATGGTTGATCTCGCTGATCATGGCGTAGAGGGTGGTGGTCTTGCCGCTGCCGGTGGGGCCGGTGACCAGGATCATGCCGTAGGGCTCGTTGGCCAGGCGGCGCAGGCTGCGCAGGGTCTGATCCTCAAAGCCCAGGGCTTGCAGCTGGACGCCGCTGACGCGATCGGCCAGGTCCTGTTTGTCGAGCACCCGCAGCACCGCGTCTTCGCCGAAAATGCTCGGCATGATCGATACACGAAAGTCGATCTGGCGGGCGCTGATACCGATCTTGAAGCGACCGTCCTGAGGGACGCGCTTCTCACCGATGTCCAGCTCGGCCATGACCTTGATCCGCGAGATCACCTGTTCGGCGAACTCGCTGCCGCTGACCTTGCTGATGCTGTTGAGCACACCGTCGATGCGGTATTTGATCACCAGGCCAGTGCCGGTCACCCCCAGGTGGATGTCGCTGGCGTGCATCTTCAGGGCGTCATAGAGGGTCGAGTTGACCAGCTTGACCACCCGGCTCTGGTCTTCGCTGATGCTGGCCAGCGACAGGCTTTGCAGGGTGTCGAGTTCGTTGACGGCCTCGCTTTCGGTGTCCAGCGAATCGACGGCGTTAAAGCTTTCTTCGTGACGGGCAAGGAAGCCGGCCAGGTCGGCGGCCTCGACCAGGTACAGCGGTGCACCTTGCAGGCAGTCATCGATCCAGGCCAGGCGTGCAGTGTCGAAGGGGTCGGCGAACACGCCCAGGGCCTGGCCGTCATGTTCGAGGAAGAGGAATTCGCGCTTCAGGCACTGGGCCAGGCTGACCCGGTCGAACAGCGGCGTGGCGGCGAACAGCGCCTGGCTGTCCAGTACGGGGTAATGCAGGGTGGCGCCCAGACGGCAGACAAACTCGGCAGGGCTCAGGCCACTCAAACGTTGCAGGGTATCGAGCAGGCGCTCTGCGCTCTGTTCGGCGGTGGCGCGTGCCTGGGCCAGCAATTCACGCCCGAGGGCTGCGGGGACGCATTCCTGGGTGGAGACAACAGCGAGCGACACGGTTTCCATGACTTGCTCTCCAGCGCGGGGCGCGGCAAGCCATGTTCAGGTTTGCTCGCGCGTTATTCCCCGGTGAGCAGTTGATCGTCGTCTGGTTCCGCCTGCCTCTCGCCTTTACGTCGGCGATCTGCCAGGACCCAACTACCGTCGAACAACTGCAGGGGGAAACTCTCACTCCTGCTCTGGCGCCGTTCGACGAACCCTGTGTCCGTGTTGCCCTCGCTCCCGGTCTCTCGCTTGATGCCCATCAGGTCGTTGACTGCACGGGCCAGTTCCGCCAGCGGAAAAGGCTTGAACAGGATATGACTGACGCCCAGCTGGTTGGCACGCTCACGGACCTCGGCGGTCGGGTGGGCAGTGATCAGCACGAAATGACAGTTCCTGTTCTTGCGCACAGCCTCCAGTACCTGAAACCCCTCCATGTCGGGCAAGCGATAATCGAGCACTATCACGTCGGGCTGGGTGCGCTCGGCTTCACCGATGGCACTGACTCCGTCGTAGGCAACATGGACGTTCAGGCCTTGCGCATCCAGGTAAGCCTGGATATTGCCCGCAAGGGTCTGTTCGTCATCGACTACCAATACTGTGTTAACCAAGATCGACTCCTTCAAGCACCACAGGCCCGGTTTCCCGGTCTGGCGAAGTGCGACCTTGTATAGGCTTACGCATGCTTCGTGCCAGACCCGAGACACCGCTTATCAATGTGCTATGTCGTTGATTCTTTAAGAGTAGACGCAAATGGGCCATGGCCCCTCCCCCAATCCTGGGGGCCGGCTGGCGTTTTGCCTCCACTGGTATCCCCAACATTGGGGGGCAGATGAGTCGTCAGTCAAGTCGCTGCACCTGCCCGGCGTCACGCAGACGCTGCAGCAAGGCGTGACGCGCTTGCGACTGTTGCTGATCGATCAGTAGACGTTTTGCCAGTTCCAGCCCCTGCTCATCTTCGACAGAGGTAGTAGCACTTTGGTTCTGTGCCTGTTGAAAAGAATTCGCATTTGCCAGGTAGAAAGCGCGGACTTCGGCCGTATCGGGCTCCGGCACCTGGGAGGCCTGCATGAATACCTGCTGCGCAGCCAGTTCATGGCGGGTGTAGTCGGCAAAGCTGTTGCTGTCGAAACCGGCATCGGCCAGGCGCTGCTCAAAGCTTTTGCCCGTACCCAGCGCCTGGCGCAATTGATCGATCTGCGCGTCCACCTCACTGTCACTGATCTTGATGCCCTGGCGCTGGGCTTCCTGCCAGAGCAGTTCCTTGTCGATCAGGTCATTGAGCGCCTGCTCACGCAAGCGTTTGTACACGCTGGGGTTGCGTATGCTGGTCAGGGCCCGGCCCTGGGCTTGCAGGTAGTCGGTAAAATAGCGCTCCAGACGCATCTGGCTGATCGCCACGCCGTTGACCTGGGCTGCCGGCGGTCCCTCCTGGGCCTGCACCTGCAACGCTACCAGGCATAGCAATAGAGTGAGCAGCTTCATGGCGCAATCACCTCCGCGACAGGACGATAGGCAGCCACCGGATAAAACACCGGGCCGGGCATTTCCAGGGTCACCACATGAGCCCCGGCCAGCCCCTGGCGACGGCCTGGACCAAAGCTCAGGGGCGGTGTGAGGCCAGTCTGCACATCGTGCAGGCCCTCCAGCGCCTGGATCAGCTTTTCGCGACTGGCATCGCGGCCGACGCGCTTGAGCGCGTCACCGAGCAGTTGCACGGCACACCAGGTGCTGACCTGTAAAACGCCCTGACGGCCGTCCAGCCCTTGGCGTCGGCGCATGTCGCTGAGCGTTTGGCGCCCCGTTGGTGTCCAGTCATCGGGTACGAAGGGATAGGCCAGGAACACCCGCCGCGACCAGGCCTCAGGCACTTGCGGCAACTGGCTGGAGACCTGATTGGCGGCAGCAAACAGGTAGGGCGTGCGACCGACCTGTTGCAGCTGAGTGGTCAGGCGGGCGAAGTCTTCGCCCTGGCCAAGAAAGAACAACGCCTGCCCCTCTGGCGCCTGCTCGCTCAGGGCCTGGGCTTTGACCTCACGCCAGCCGCGGTTTTGCAGTTGCTGCTCAAGGTGCCGGGCGAAGCTCGCCTGAGCCGGGTCGGCATAGACAATCTGCGTGCTGGCCTGCTGCAGCATCAGGTTGCTCTGGGCATAGTCGGCCAGGCTGAGCAATTGATCATCCAGCCCCGGTAACGGGTCGAAGATCTGGGTACTGCCGGTCGGTAGCGGCGCCGTACCAATCATCGGCATGCGTGCCTGCTCCAGGCGGGAGGCCAGCGTCGCATCCAGCGCAGGTGCCAGCGGCGCAATCAAGGCGAACACCTGCTCCTGTTCGAGCATCTGTGTGAGCGCCCGCTCGGCGCTGGCCAGATCGGGCCCGGGATCGACGTTGATCAACTGCAACTGACGGCCATGAATACCGCCTTGCTGGTTGAGTTGCTTGATCTGGTCCTCAAGCACTGCCGCCACCACCCGTGCAGGCCCTGCCAGGGCACCTTCGCCCGGCAGCAACGTACCCAGGCGCAGGGTCTGCGCCTCCACGCCCGGATCGCGTTCATCGGCCAGACGCTTGAGGTAGGCCGTGAGGTTGCGTTGGTCGGCCATGCTCAAAACGAAGCGTGGCATCGCTGGATCCAGACGGTTGCCCGCCGGGTCGCGGCCTTGCTGAATCGCTCGTGCCAGGCTCGACTCGGTGTAAGCCGGATAGGTCCGGCCATTGCTGCTGCGTAATCCCTGTCCGAGCGCCAGGCGTTGCCAGTTCAGCGGCGGTGGACGTACCCCGCCCTCGGCGCGCCCCAATCCATCGGCACCGTGACAACTGCCACAGGGCACAACGCTGGCCGGCACCAGCATGTCGGCGGCACCGACCCGCGCCGACACCTGGGCGTCGCTGCTCGACAGGCCCTCGCGGTACAAACGTTTGCCTGCCAGTTCCGCCGGTGTCAGCTCCAGGGCCTGGGCAAGGCTGCTGGCGATCAGCATCAGCAGCACGGTCCCGGTACGCAGGGCACTCGTCATGATGTTCAACGCCCGGCCATCGGTTCAGACAGCAGTTGCAGGCGCTGGGCAATAGCCACGGGCGGTGCGTCGGGGCGGATCTTGCTCCAGCGTTTGTTGGCCACGTCGCCAGCGATCAGTTGAGTGGAATGTTGCTCGGGGCTGGGGATCAGGTGACCAAGACGCATCAGCACCAGGTCCATCTGTGCCTTGTCACCGGTCAGGAACAGCCAGTTGGGGCCGTCAACACCCTGCTTTTCGGCGAATGCCTTGAGCACTTGCGGTGTGTCGTTGGTAGGGTCGCTGCTCAAGGAAACGAAGGTCACTTTGCTCGCCGCCTCCTCCCCCATGGCTTCGCGCACCTCGCGCAGCTTGCGGGTGATCAATGGGCAGGCATCGTTGCAGTGGGTGAAGATGACATTGAGCAGCACCACCCGGTCCTTCAGCACATCGCTGTAGAAGCGCAAGGTGCGGCCGTTCTGGTCTTGTACCAGGCTGTCGGTGAAGTAGGTCTGGGCGTCATGGGTGCCAGCGGTCGGTGTGACGGCGCTGGCGCCAGGGCTGGGACTGGGGCTTGGGCTGGCCTGAGGTGCATGCCCTTCATGGGCAAACGCCACCGAGCTCAAGATCCACAGGCAGGCCACCAGTGCCAGCCAGTCGACCGAGCGCATCGGCGATTTGCGTGCAGTAGCGGCGCTCATGGTTGCACCTCCTGGGCGATGGCCGTGTGCTTGGCATGCACCCGACGGGCACTGAGACGGTCGATTTCGCTGACCAGCAGCGCCGGATCGGTAAAGCCGTAGAACCGCGTCCACTTGCCGCTACGGCCGTCGCCGACAAGAATCAGCGGCGGATGCTCGCTGAGGTTGGCGCTGAAACTGCCCAGGCCCTTGAGGGTTTCATTGACCGCGTACGGCGAGCCAGTCAGCCAGCTCCAGCCCGGCCCGACCTGGAAGGCCTTGGCGTAGTCCTGCAGGCGCTTGGAGTCGTCGCGCTGCGGGTCAACGCTGATCGACACCAACTGCACTTCATCGCCGACCCGCCCGCCCAATTGTTTTTGCACCTTGGCCATGATCGAGGACACCACCGGGCACACCGTGGTGCAACTGGTGTAGATAAAGCCCATGACGACCAGGCGGTCGGCCACCAGGTCCTTCTCCAGGCGTACCGGCATGCCGTTCTGGTCCAGCAGCTGGACATCGGCAAAGCGCACCGAGGTCTTTTCCTGGTGAGCGGCGGGTGCGGTATGGCCACTGTGGTCGTCATGGCCGCTGTGATCGACACCGCCATGGGCCTGGGCGAAACCACAACCGGCGGCCAACAGGCAGAGGCTGAACAGTCTGCAGCGATC
This sequence comes from Pseudomonas sp. GW821-FHT10B02, assembly GCF_059415665.1. Classification (NCBI taxonomy): domain Bacteria; kingdom Pseudomonadati; phylum Pseudomonadota; class Gammaproteobacteria; order Pseudomonadales; family Pseudomonadaceae; genus Pseudomonas; species Pseudomonas sp. GW821-FHT10B02. Next base: position 154,699 of record NZ_JBWKNR010000005.1, read on the forward strand.
GAGCATTTTCATCGCACACTCCTTGATCCCGAATCGGACGCTTGTTGAGCCGCGGCAGGCAGTACCCGCAGACTGGTGTAGTTTTTCTCGGCAAAGGCACTGCCCAGCGACGGCGCCTGCACATGCAGATACCAGGCACCAGCCTCGGCCAGCTCCAGCGGTGCCTCATAGACGCCATCGCCAACCTCATGCACGCGGCTGTCACGGGCCCGTGATGACGGTGCGAGGAAGTAGCGCACACTCAGATCCTTGATGCCGTTGCGCGGGCTGCCATTGCCTTCGACGATCCGAAAGCGCGCGGTGAACGGGCTGCCCTGCACCACCACCTTGGGTTCAAGCATGAACTCCACCTGCGGCAGCAACCGGTGCGGTGCGGTGGATGAAGCGGCCACCTCGGTGCTGAAGCAGTGAATGATCTGCGGCTGGTTGAGCAGGAAAGCCACATCGAAGGTGCCGGCAGCAGGCAGTTTGATGGTCGAGCTGTAGACCCCCGGCGCCACTTCGCGCAGGCTGCGGTCGACGACCAGGGCCGCGCGGGCATTGTGGCCGCGGTTGGCGTAACCGGACATCGGTGCGTTCATGCCCTCGGCATAGAAGTAAGTAGTGTTGTCCACCGGGTTGACCACGAACACCGAGTTCTCGTCACGGGCCACGGTCAGGCCCTGCGCCAGCGGCAGGTCGCCCGCCTGGCGCGGTGCAGCCGCGCCGGCCTCGAAGCCCTGGACGATCGGCTGGCGGCCCTCGCCGAGGCTGCTGAGGTTGACCATGGTGACTTTCGGCGAAGCCAGCCCGCGGATGTAGGCATAGGCCTTGGTAAAGGTCAGCTGGTAGGGTTCGGCGGCCACCGGCAGGCTGTGGATCAGCCGGTCGGTACTGGCGTCGATCACCAGTGCCTGGCTTTCCAGGGTGTTGAGGACGATGCCGAAGCGCCCGTCGCTGCTGAAGCGCATCGGCCCCAGGCCCTGCTTGCCCTCGATCCGGTGCCGCAGCTCATGGTTGCGCGCATCGATCACACTGATGCTGCCGTCACGTCCATCGGCCACATAAACCGCCTGCGACAGCGCCGAATAGGCCACTGACAGTGGATGCGAGCCGACCTTGAGGGTTTTCACCAGGCGCATTTCGCTGGCATCGATCACACTCAGGGTGCCGCTGTCGCGGTTGCTGACAAAGGCGTAACGCGAGTCGGCACTGAAGGCGATCTCGTGATGGCCGCTACCGGTGGCGAAGAACTTCATGGCCTTGCGGCTGCTGACATCAATCACCGTGACGCCACTGTGTGCCGGATCGCTGGCGTTGTTGCCGACCCACAGCAGGCGCTGGTCCGGCTGCAAGGCCACCCGCAACGGCTGCTTGCCGGCAGCGATGTTGCCCACACGCTGGAAGGTCTCGGTGTCGATCAACGCTACTTCATCGCGCTCAGGCATCGACACGAACACCTGTTTGTCGTCGTTGCTGGCCACCCAGTCCATGGGCACGCCAGGCAGTTCGATGCGCGCCAGGGTGCTGGTGACCCCGCCGACCGAGACCGACGGATCGATCACGGTCAGGCTGGCATCCTTGTTCAGCACCAGCAGGAAGTAGCTGTTGAGGTCGAGCAACGGCCGCGCGCCGATGCTGCTTTTGAGAAACAGCGCCACCCGTGCCTTGCAGCTTTTGTTGCGGTCCTTGGCGGCGTCGCCGGTCAGAGCCGGGTCCAGCCAGGCGCCAGGGGACACGCCCGACAGCGGCTGGCCACTGTTCTGGTCGGTGACTTTGAAACGCACACTGGCAAACGCCCCCTCGGTAAGCACCTCATCGCTGCCCAATGGCCGGGCTTCGAACTCGACGGTGACACCGTCGCGGCTGAGCCGGTGCAGTGCCTGCGGATCGCTCTCGGCCACGGCGCCCAACTCGCTGCGCGGGTCGCACCACAAGCTCTCGTAACTGACCCCCAGGCCGATGAGAGTCAAACCTGCCATCAGGCCCAGGTACAACGGTCTATTTTTCTTGTTCATGACCTCTCCCCTTTCCCTTACTGCGCTGGCGGTGTAGTCGGTGGTGCTTCTTCGCTGACCCGCAGCAGCCCCCACAGTCCCGAGGCGTTGCCGTAGGCAGCATAGTCGCGGAACAGGTAGTCACCGGGCACGGCGTTGCTGCCCCCGGCACTGGGCACCATGAAGCTGAAGTGCGCAGCCGGCAGTACGCTTTCCTGGGCACCGATGAACATCGCCTGCGGGTTGTAGCCGAAGCGCACCGAGCCGATACCTGGCAAGTTCAAAGGGTAGCCGCTGACATCAGACTTCTCAGCCTGGTAGTTATGCAGCGGCCACAGGTGGCCATCGAGCTGGTAAGTAATGCCGCGGCTGCCACCGGTAGGCATCAGCACATGGTTGCGGAACGGCTGGCCCGGCTTGGCCCACAGCACCGGGGTTTGCGGGTCGCCGCCAACCAGGGCGTTGCTGTAAGCCATGTGGGCGTTGGGTACATCCGCCCAGCCGTTGCCATCGGCATGCCCGAACGGTGCATCCGGGGCCAGGCCGAAGCGGAACCACAGTGGCTCGGTCTTGTAGTTGATGGCCATGTTGGAGTTGTCTTTCGGGTCCCCCGGTACGCCATTGCCTTCAGTGGCGATACCTTCCACCGGCCGGCCATCGGCCCAGCGCATGTTCAGCGCCCGCTGCCAGAGGGTGGCGAAGTCGCGATAGGCCGGCTGCCCGGGCACCTGCACGGTGGCCGAGGCACGGCTGGCGCTGTCTTCGGTCCAGGTAGCGGTCTGCGGCAGGATGCTCATGCCACCGATCAGGCCCTTCTGCCCCTGTTTGATGACGTCGGCCGGAGTGATGTTGAGGCCGCCGAACTCGATGGCCGTGGTGTTGATGTTGTCCACCGAACGTCCCATCTGCATCACCGGCTTGCCTTCACGCTCCAGGTGCCCGGCGTAGTACTGGAACACCTTGCTCGGGTACGCACCGCTGCTGCCGGTGCGTGGCGGTACGGTCTGCACCGGGTTCTGGCCGACGTTGACGCCGTCCGACTTGGTGATGTCATAGGCCAGCAGTTGCGTATGCAGGCCGACATGGCTGGACGGACGCATCAGGTTGTTGTTGAAGGCGGTCGAACCTTCGCTGCCCTGACGGTCACGCTTGACCACGTTCTGCATCACCGCAGTGCTCGGCAGATCCGGCATCACCATTGGCAGGCGGTTTTCCAGGGTGACTTTCAGGCAGTCGCCGGCAGCGGCCCGCAGTACCAGCGGCTCGATCGGCACGCCGGGCTTGAGTTTGCCGCTGACCGGGTCGAGGTCGGCCTTGCGCACATAAAGGATCGCGGTCGGGTCATGCAGCGGACCGGCGTGGCCACCGATGGTGAAAGTCTCGCCATCTTCGGGGTCGGTCACCGTCACCTGCGGGATGCTGGTATTCCGGCTGTTGTAGACCAGGGTGCCGCCATTGGCCTTCAGCGGGCCACCGACGTGCTGACCAACGCCACTTGGGTCATTGATGCTCACTCCAAGCGGATTGCCGAGGATGTCGTTGGCCAGGGCCGCGACTATTTCATAGCTGCGCTGCACGGTTGGCCGGGTGCCAATACCGTTGGCGTTGGTGGTGTAGCGCGGGCAGATACCGTCAAACGCCACGGTGTTGCGCGCCGCCATGGGCATCGGGTTGTTCGGCAAGGCGAACAGGTCGTTGCGGCTGCTGGTGTAGTTGCGCATCACCCCCCAGATACCGTTCCAGTAGCCTTCGTGGGCGGCATCGAGCGAGTACAGGTAATCACCGTTGGGCGCCGCCGAACTGGAGATCATCGATACCGGCGCCATGAAGCCCAGCTGCTCGGAAATACCCACCATCTGCGAGGCTTTCCACCCCGAGTTGGAGCTGTTGCCGAAGCCCGAGCCGTTCTGCAGCCATTTGACGCCATGCAGGGTCACGTTGTGTTCCTCTTCATGACCACCGGCATGCATGCGCAGACGCACGTTGTCACCGGAGTAAGTGCGCAACATCGGCGTGAACGGATCCCCAGGTTCGGCGCCCGCCTTGTTGATGTGCGGCGGGAACAGCGTAGTGCCGCCAGTGGGGCCAACCGCCGAGGTGATTGCCGCTGGCGACATGTTCATCGCCGGGATGGCACGGTCGGTACGGCTTTGCATGGCGAACGCCAGGTCACCACCGTAGCCGTCGGCCTGCATGCCGCGCTTGCCGTCCGGTGCAACCTTGTAGGGGTCGTATACGCGCAGGGCCAGCGGTTCGTTACGGTAGTTGACGACGAACATGCCCGGGTCATCCACCGAGATCGCTTGCGGGCAAGGCCGCGACGGGCATCCCGGGAACAGGCCACCGCGGGACTCGACCACCGCTTCTAGCAGGTTCGAGGCTTTCTGCCGCACAGGCGGGTTGATCGCGTAGCGGAAGGTATCGGCGGTTGCCGGGAAAGCCTGGCCATTGGGAATACCGTCAGGACCGGCACCGACATACACCCCGGCCTCGTAGGCATGCTGGAAGTCGCTGTACTCCAGGAAGAACTCGCGATAGCTGTCGTTGCGACCGTCACCGTCATGGTCGCCGGTTTTCACCACTGCTTGCCACGAGGTCGGACCGCCGTCTTCACGCAGCGCCGGGTTGTACAGTTGCTCGCCGGTCTCGGCGTGGAACCAGGTCGAACCGGCTGGCTCGGCCAGTACGGTGGCGTACAGGCCCAGTTGCTGGTGCGTCGATGGGCCGAGGTGGTCGTGGGTGAAAATGGTCCCCAGGCCACGGTCGACGTTGTGCACATTGACCACAGGGTCGGCGAACCAGCGTTGCATCGCAGTGCGTGCGCCCATCCAGTCGGCGCGCCCGTAGCGGCCGAAGTACGGATGCGGTTTGGCCACCGGGCACTCGGCGCTGCCTTCGCGCAGGTCACCGCTGGAGCATTTGTTGTACTCGCGAATGGCGTGGATGCGTTCGACCACGGTGCCGGGCGAGAGAATGCCGTCTTCGTAGTTCCAGCCGTTGGCCGAACCATCCGCCGCAGTCAGGTCCCATTTTGGCAGGTGGATATGCTGGCCGATCACATCGGTCGGCGTGCGCACCTGATAGTCATCCATCTCGTAGAACGATGGAATCAGGTTGGTGTGCTGGTACATCACACAGTCAAAGGTGTTCATGCGCATCACCAGTGGCTCTGGTGGGCGCTGCTTGTTGATCACCGGCCAGGCGTCTTCCCAGAGGGCAATGATGCGCGCCTGCGGGAAGTGGTAGCCGACCTTGTTGTAGACCGCGTCGAACTGGATGTTGGCGCCCTTGTAGATCCGTGGGCGGTCGGCGGTAAAGGTCGAGGAGCCGGTGAAGCTCATGCCATCGAGGCGCTCGCCGCTGTTGAACTCGCCGACGCCGGCGGCCAGGGTCAGGCGCTTGGCACGGTCATCCATGCACGGTTCGAAGAACGGCGCGCCGGCAGTAGGCGCCGCGCCATTGGTGCGGAAGTTGCGCGCCACGGTCTGGTTGCCCGGCAATACCGCGTAGCTGGGGTGTTCGAGCTTGGAATGGAAGCTCATCGCGGCCTGTTCGACATCGGTGCCCTCTTCCGGCAGGAACACCGCTTTGGCCTTGGTGATCTGCTTGGTGAAGTCCAGCGCGGTGGTGGTCACGTCAGCTTCACCACCGGCCGAGATACCGTCCAGGGCATGGCGTGGCAAGCCGCCGTCCCAACCGCCGACCTGGGCCGGATCAAGGTTGGCCCACAGGGCCTTGCCGGTTTTTTTCAGCTCTCGTGCCTTGTCCGGGTCGAGCATATCCAGCGGCGGGGTCGGCGGACGTTGGCCCACGGTGCTTTCAATGCCGCCAATCCAGAACGGATAGCCGGGGTTTTTCAGGCTGCCATCGAGGTTACGGTTGGCGTCGGTACGGTCAACCAATGCCACCGAACCGACCGCCCGAGGTGCAGCATCAGGCTGGCCGGAATCGTCATCGCCTTCCTCCTCGTCGTCATCATCGTTTGCAGCGACCAGGGTTTCGGCCAGTTTCGGAATCACCGCAACTTTACCGGGCATCGGCGCCATGGCCTTGCCTGGCAGCGGCACAATCGCCGGAATCGGCGTGCCGGCGATGATTTCGCCGTCTGGCAAGGCACGAGCGCCAGCGGCGGGTTTGCCGCTACGCAGGGCATACGGCTCGGTGTGATAACCGTCCGCGCCCTGGTTGGAGACTTCAAGCCGGGTGCCCTCTTCGAACACGTCATGCACCCGCCACATGCTCCACATACCCTGGGCGAAGTGCGGATAGAAGTGGCAGTGATAGATCGCATCGCCCGCTACGCGGTTGCGGTTGCCCGAGCCGCCGTTGGCGATTTCATAGGTGTAACCGACGCCTGGGCCAATGCCCTGGGCATCGACATAGTCGGAGTTGTCGTCGTTGGGGTTGAACAGCCACTGGTGCCCGTGCAGGTGGAAGATGTGCTGTTCATGACCATTGTGGGTATTGCGGAATTTGACGAAGTCACCGATGTAGCTGTGGTTGACGTTGGCAGGTTCCGCCGGGAACAGCGCCATGCTGGCCTTGACCCCGACCTGGTCGGCGCTCGGCGTTTGCCCTGGGCGAATATTCTCCAGGCCGACGTTGGCTGGCACGTCCACCAGCATGGCCACGTCGCCCACCGTGTGCGAACTGAGGAAAAACTCTTCGTAGGCGCACGACAGGCAGTCGTGCATCGGGCCCACGCCCAGGCGGTTGGCCACCACTTCAGCGCCCATACCACCAGAACCGTAGTTGATCATGAACGAGTCGCGGGTCGGCTCCAGCACATGCCCCATTACCGGGTCAGCCCAATAACCGGGGAACGCCTGGGTGGCGGCGGCCTCATCGGTGAACTGCGCGGCAAAGTCGCGGAACGGCTCCAGGCGATTGGGTATCGCCGGGTTGCGTTTGCCGATGCTTTCCAGCGGGTAAGTCGAGGGCGGGAAACTGCCATCGGCATTCGGGCCCATGACCACGGCGTCGGTTTCGCTGTTGATGATCTCGTTGCCATCGACCATGGCAATGATCGGCGAACCGGCCTTGCCTTCGCGGATCCAGGGTTCGCGCTGTGGATAGCGCGCCTGGTAATCGACGACCGGCTGACCGGTCGGTGCACGGCCGGTGGTGGCCAGGCGCATCTCTTCTTCGGTCAGGGTGTTGCGGTAGGTGCGGGCATATTTCGGCAGCACCACCACCTGGCCAAACAAGCCGTTGGCGACGTTGCCGGCACCGCCCTGACCACCGAAAGTGGCGCCCTGGCTGGTGGCGGCGAACGCGCCTTCGCGCTCGGCGTACAAGGTGTAGCTGCGGGTGCCGCCGGGAGCGATCAGAAAGTTGCCGTTACGGCCGGTGTTGGCGGCAATGTCGCCGATGCTGTTGACCGCCTGCATGCCATTGACCTGAAAACCGACATGGCGGTCGGTGACCTGGTCATCGACCACGAAACCGTGCTCGCCACCGGCTTCATTACCTTCGGCGCCTTCGTTCTCCTCGGCCTCATTCTCCTCGCCTTCGATTTCTTCTTCATGATCGATACCGTGCTTGTTCGGGTTGGCCTGGTAGGCCAGCAGGTTCTGCAGGTTCACGGTAAGACAGTCACCGGCCGCTACCCGCAGCACGATCGGCCGCGGCCGCTTGTCCGGGCGCAGGGTGACCTTGCCCGGCACCGCGGCGCCGCCGTTGTCCAGCGACACCTGATTAACGTCGACCACATCACGGCGCAGGGCAAACATCATGCCGTTGGCATTTTGCGCACCGAGGCGGTTGAACATCAGTGGCTGATCGAGCGCCACCACGTTGGCCACCAGATTGCGCTCGCAGCGCACGGCGGCTTCGCTGACGGTGTGCCAGCCAAAGGTGGCGGCGGTGATCAGCAGTGAAGTCAGGACTGAGCCTTTGATCGGAGTCATCATGGCGTGCCTCGGGTGGTGCAAGTGGACTCTGGAGAGGCTTGAGCAAGCCTCGTGCCATTGTTTTTTATTGTTGTTTTTCAGTCACTTAAACTACTGAATGAATCTCAATTGGGGGTTATCCCCCGCTATTCCCCACTATTCGGGGGTGCCACAGGTTCACAACGGCGCGTCGATGGCCAGGCCCTGCAAGCGCCGGTACTGACGCAGCACTTTCGGCACATAACGCTGGGTCTCGGCATAAGGCGGCACCACCCGCCCACGACGCATCACCGCATCAGGGCCAGCGTTATAGGCGGCCACAGCGAGGGTGATGTCGTTATCGAAGAGGTTCAGCATGCGTTTGAGGTAGCGTGCCCCACCCTGCAGGTTCGAGGCCGGGTCCAGCGAATTCTTCACCCCTAATTCCCGCGCGGTGTCAGGCATCAGTTGCATCAGCCCGACCGCGCCACTGGGCGAGCGTGCATTGGGGTTGTAGCGCGACTCGGCCTGGATCACCGCATGCAGCAGTGCCGCCGGCAAGTCGTTGGCCTCGGCCGCTGCCGCCACCAGCTCGGCATAGGGCATACCGGTGATCAGTTGCGCCTGGCCGCTGCCGGCCAGGCTCGCCCCGGGTTCACTGATCACCCGTTCATAGGTGCGACCCGGTCGGTGAACGTTGGACAGCACGTAGCTGCCGTCGGTCTTGATGGAGATATACACATCGGCCTGGACCTGGTGGGTCCACGCCAGCCATACAAAGAGTCCTGCTGTGAGCCAGTGCATCGTCACGCCCTCCCCGTTGCGTTCCCCGAAAAGTGGGGGATATGCCCCGATTGCCGAGGCTTTTATCCACTGACGCAAGCACTGTGCCGCCTTGCCGGCCCCGTGGCGCAAAGGCTCGGCGCAGACGCGCACGGCAATTGCATAAGCCCTTGCAGGCGCACAACGGAGGGCCTTGTCATGAACAAAAAAAAGTACGCGCAACAAGGGTTCACCCTGCTCGAACTGCTGGTGGTGTTGGTGGTACTGGGTCTGCTTGCCGGCATCGTCGCCCCCAAGTACTTCAGTCAGTTGGGACGCTCGGAGGCCAAGGTGGCCAGGGCGCAGATTGAAGGCTTGAGCAAGGCGCTGGACCTGTATCGCCTGGAAGTGGGGCATTACCCCAATTCCGAGCAAGGCCTGCAGGCGCTGGTCATCGCGCCCAGCGACGAGAGCCGCTGGTCTGGCCCTTACCTGCAGAAAAAAGTCCCTCAGGACCCTTGGGGGCGCAATTACATCTACCGCCAACCCGGTGAAAACGGCGAGTACGATCTGCTCTCCATGGGCAAGGACGGCCAGCCTGGCGGCGACGGCGAGAACGCCGAGATCACCAGCTGGCAGTAAGCGGAGGATCGACACATGCGCTACGAGCTCAAGGCATTGGGCAAATCCGGCGTGGTCCTGCTCACGCTGGACGCCCAGGACGCCGGCCAGGCCCGCCTGCAGGCCGAGCAACAAGGCTTGCGGGTGGTCAGCGTGCGTAACTGCGAGCGCTTTACGAAGTTGCGTTGGCGCCGCGCAGAAACCTTCGACCTGGTGCTGTTCAGCCAGGAGCTGACCACCCTGCTCAATGCCGGCCTGCCGCTGATTGACGCGCTGGAAAGCCTGGCGGAAAAAGAGTCGGCGCCACAGGCGCGCAAGACCCTCGGCGAGTTGGTGCGCCTGCTCTATGAAGGCAAATCCTTCTCCCAGGCTTTGGGGCAATTACCCAGCGTGTTCCCGGCGCTGTACATCGCCCTGGTGCAGTCGAGCGAGAAGACCGGCGCGCTGGGCGATGCCCTGGGGCGCTACGTCGCTTATCGCAAGCGCATGGACGAAGTGCGGCAAAAGATTGTCAGCGCCTCGATCTATCCATTGCTGCTGTTGCTGGTCGGCGGTGGCGTGGTGCTGTTTCTGCTCGGCTATGTGGTGCCGCGCTTCAGCCTGGTATTCGAAGGCCTGGGCACCGAACTGCCGTGGCTGTCGCGCTGGCTGATGCAGGCCGGGATGTTCCTGCATGCCCACCAGGCTCCGCTGGGCCTGGGCTTTCTTGGCGTGATGGTGGGCTCGTTTGTACTGCGCCGTGATCCCCGGGTGCGGCGCTGGCTGAACCGCCAGATGGAGCGCCTGCCTGCCCTGCACCGGCGCCTGGTGATGTATGAACTGGCGCGTTTCTACCGCTCGCTGGGGATCCTGCTGCAAGGCGGCATCCCGATTCTCACCGCCATGGAAATGGCCCGCGGCCTGCTCGGTGTCGCGGCCAAGCAACGCCTGGAACATGCCTGTGAGCGGGTGCGCGAAGGCCTGTCATTGTCGGCGGCGCTGGAGGCCGGGCAACTGGTGACGCCGGTGTCCCTGCGCTTGCTGCGGGCTGGCGAGCAATCGGGCAATCTCGGGCAGATGATGGAGCGCAGCGCCGACTTCTACGACGAAGAAATCAGCCGCTGGATCGAGTGGTTCGTGCGTCTGTTCGAACCCTTGCTGATGACCTTCATCGGCCTGTTGATCGGCTTGATCGTGATCCTGATGTACATGCCAATCTTCGAGCTGGCCTCCAGCATTCACTAGCAGCCAACGTGACAATCCTGCCCGCTTGCTGTATAGATTCGGCCACCAAGGGGAGCCCGGCAACGGGCTGAGAAACCGCTGACAGCTGCAGCGCGGTGACCCTTCGAACCTGATCCGGATCATGCCGGCGAAGGGATGGGGATTGCCAACCTGCCTTTTTGCCGGTCTCACTGCGAGGCCGCCCATGTCAGCTTTACCCGGTCTCGCTGTCGCCAGCTTTGAGGACAGCCCAATGACCGAACGCTTCACCGATACCCTTCGCCGCCAGAGCGAGCCGAGCTGGACGCAATCGATCGAGCACCGTTTCGTTAACGAACTGCTCGACGGCACCCTCGACGATGCGGTGCTGATCAATTACCTGATCCAGGACCACCGCTTCATTGACGCCTTCCTGACCTTGCTCGGCGCGGCCATCGCCACTGCCGACACCTTCGAGGCGCGCATCCGCCTGGGGCGCTTCACCGGGGTGATTTCGGGTGAGGAGAACACCTACTTCTTGCGCGCCTTCGAGGCACTCGGGGTCACTGAGGCGCAACGTCTTGAGGCAGCCGATTCGGTGCCGACCGCGGGCTTCAAGGCGATCATGCGCGAGGCGGCGGCCACCCGTTCCTATGCCGCGGCACTGGCGGTGCTGAACGTTGCCGAAGGCATGTATCTGGATTGGGCCCTGCGCGCGCCAAAGCAACTGCCTCCGCGTTTCGAACATGCCGAGTGGATCACCCTGCACGACAATCCGGACTTCCAGAGCTTCGTGGCGTTTCTGCGTGCGGAACTGGACCGGGTGGGGCCGGCGCAAGCGCAGATCAGTACCGATTTCTTCCTGCGCGCCGTTGCGCTGGAGCACGCCTTTTTCGACGCTGCTTACGATATCAAGGGATAAGCCATGGACATCTTTGACCGCCTGAAACAGGCCGCCGCTGCCGACTGGAACAGTTACGTCGACCACGACTTCGTCCGTCAGATGGGCGCGGGCACCCTCGCCCAGCCGGCGTTTCGCAAATACCTGGTGCAGGATTATCTGTTCCTGATCCAGTTCGCCCGTTCCTGGGCGCTGGCCGCCTACAAGAGCCGCACGCTGGACGATATCCGCGCGGCGCAGGCGGGGTTGGCGGCGATTCTCGATGAGACCGAGCTGCATGTGCGTTTGTGCCAGCGTTGGGGGTTGGCGCCTGAGGACCTGGCCGCGACGCCTGAGCATCAGGCGACGGTTGCCTATACGCGCTTTGTGCTGGACTGCGGGGCGGCTGGGGATCTGCTGGATCTGCATGTGGCGTTGGCGCCCTGTGTGATCGGGTATGCCGAGATTGGGCGGAATCTGACGCCGCAAGGGGTCGATGCGCTGGGGGATCATCCGTATCGGGACTGGATTGCCGAGTATGCCGGGGCTGGGTATCAGGGTGTTGCCAGGGCAGCGCGGGCGCACCTGGATGATCTGGCCGCGCGGACGATGACTGAGCGGCGGTTTGCTGAGCTGGTCAAGGTGTTTGCCCAGGCTTCGCGGCTGGAAGCGGATTTTTGGCAGATGGGGTTGGATGCGGCTTAAGCTTTGGGTGGGAGCGGGCTTGCCCCGCGATGAGGCCCTCGGATTTGTGAGCATATCCATTAGCGGTGGTGGCGCTAAGTCACCTTTCCGCCCTTACGGCGGGTCCCTTTGGCAAACGCCCCAAAGGAACACAAAGGGCTCGCCCCACCAGGGGCCCTACGCTGCGCTTCGGGTCCCTTCGCTCCGGTGCCGCTACGGGGCATTGCGAGCTACGAGTTGCACGCAACTCTACGCTTCGCAACTTCGGCTAACGCCGAAGGCGCTGCGCGCTAGCCCCTCCACGACACCTCCACTCAGCCCTACTGGTTAACGGGGCCGGTAGATCAAGATCAAGAGCACAATTCGCTGCGCTCTTGCTTTGGTGCGCGGTATATCAAATTGCTTCGAAAGATTTTAAATCTGGTCATTTCAGGTCCTAGGAAATAACCTACGCGGTCTGTCGATGCCCTTCTGATTGCCTTGGGAAACCAGTCCTTCTAGTCTCCTCGGGTCACTGTCGGTTCAGCGATCGGGTGTGGAAACCTGAACAGTTCGAATGGGTTGCCGTTATGGTAGCTGTGCGCGGGAGGCCGTCTGGCTTAACACACGATTACTCCTCCACAAGCACCCCAATTACAGAGGGATATACACCAGCACACCTTGCGAAGTTAGCCCTGCAGCCCTTGATGCTTCACCCCACTTTAATGTTATCCACCAAAAAGTTCCCAAACTCAGGTGTTATAGCGTTAATCTGGACACTCTTGATATCTACAGATGAGTGGACATACGTAACAATATTATCAAAAGACATACGCTGCCTGTGATGCAGCACACCGCGCTCCGACAAAAATAATATCTCCCCTGAGCCGTAAGCAGCGATTTCTACTTTTATGACCGCTTCTTTCAACTCTAGACTTATAATCGTCTGACCAGCAAAGACCACCCTCAATGCCCGCCCAGCAATCCTTCCCTTAGTTAACTCCTCTATTTCCGGTGTAACCGCCTCTACTTTAACGACACCGGTCTGGGGCTCTATCCTGAGAAGTGGAGTCTCTACACTCTGCCCCTCACCTATATACCCAAGAGGGACCCCATCGAATGTTTCATCCTTTGGAAAGTGGCTAACTAAAAACGTAAAGCTCAACGGGTTGAATGGACGTGCCGCTGCTTCGTCATTCCCCTGAGCGAACGCCACCTTGACCTCCACACTCAACCTGCTACTGCTCTTGAGCTTTTCCAGCTCCTTACGCGCCATATCAACACTCAATCCATTGCTCACGTGGCTACTGTCGACTATCAGGCCATTGGCCAAGTAGAACTGATAGTTCTCACCATTTTCCAAAGTACCCCGTGCAATAATCCAGTAGCGCTGTCCACTGGCAATCAACGGCCAAGGATCAACTTTCACCTGGGCATTGCCCTCGAAACTTACCAGATCCAGCTTATCATCGATGACCTGAGGCACAATCGGGGTGGGTAAATCGCCTAGGGACAATTCACCGACAGTCAGTGCAAGCGGCTCGGACAGCAAACTCGGACTACCCCCACGAACAACGGTATAGCGTACCGCAATAGTCTTGCCCTGACTGGCCGCGACCACCGAGACCGGGATATCAAAGTCGACATAACCGAAAAGGCTGCCATTTTTTTGTTCGGTTTGGTGTGAGTCCGCTACACCTTCACCGCGCCAGTCCACGGCCAGGATATCGGTTGCCAACATACCGACATAGGCAACCCGCACGGTGGCACCGCTTCGCGCATTGTTCGGATCGAGCGTACCGCCCGCCGCCTGTATCACCGTAGGCTTATCCAGAATCAGCCCCTGTTGGCGCTGGATCAGGAACGTCAGAGCCGGCGATGTATCGACCCTGCCGTTCGTGCGTTTGACCTCGTAGAACACTGTAACGCTGGTATCAAGGTTGCCAATGATGTACGGCGTATAGGCGATAAGAAAAAAAATCGGATCCTTGATGTTGTCCGCATTGACAGTGAAGGTGCCGATGAAGTCATGCCCTGCGCCGCCTAACCACTTAAGGGTTATCACCTCACCCTCGGTCTTCGCAAACTGGGGTATGTGGGCCTTGGTCCCGTCGCGAACCTCGTCAGGATCAAGGATCAGGTTGTTGAGGCCGACTATGGCTTCAGCAACATGAATGTCTGCTCGGGATTCACTGAGTGTGATCATGAAGGACTCCGGAAGGTGAACCGCGCGGCGCAGGTGTGTTGCGGGGTAGTGTGCGGAAAATCCGGGTATCAGGTAACTGACAAAAGTACTAGGTAGCACCGAGCTTTTCGCTTCGCTGTTGCTCTGGTCCACGGGGTATCAAATTGCTTCGAAAGATTTTAAGTCTGGTCATTTCAGGTCCTAGGAAATAACCTACGCGGTCTGTCGATGCCCTTCTGATTGCCTTGGGAAACCAGTCCTTCTAGTCTCCTCGGGTCGCTGTCGGTTCAGCGATCGGGTGTGGAAACCTGATAAATATCGTGAAGGTGCTGTCTTTATGGCAGTTGTGCGCGGGAGGCTTTCGGGCCTGCCGGGGGCTCCTCACGACCTGGTTTTCCACCCCGCGTACAACTGCCACCCCTTCGTGTGGAAACGAGCGGTTGCAGTTCAACCTCGTGAGGTGCTGCCATGAAAAAAATCGTCCCCGATCCACCAATACCCTCGCTCTATCCCACCCTCGAAAAACCGTTCGGCGACTGCCCCGCCGGTCACCCGCAATTGTTCTCCGTCAACGCCGGCCTCGCCCCGCACGATGCGCTGGTGCATATCTCGCTGTACTTGCGTTGCGCGTATGACACGGGAAACAAGGCTTTCGATGGTATCGATGAAGCATCCAAGGGCTTTCTCTGGTCCACCCTGCATTCAGTGGAGATGGCCAAGGGGCTGGCTGAGGCTTTGCTCGATGCCCATGAGGATGGGGAGTTGAGTCCGCTTTAAAAGCATCGCGGGGCTTGCCCCGCGATGACACAGCTAGTCCGTCAACGTACGCAATTCGTCTCGCACCAATTCAGGAATAGCGGTCGACTTGTTGCTGGCCCGGTCTACATACACATAGACAACGTAACCAAGCGCTGACACTTCAGTCTCGTCATTGCGGAAGATCCCCAGCTCATACCGGGCACTGCTGCTACCCAGGTGCGCAATACGCAAGCCCACGGTCACCTGATCAGGAAAGGTGATGGACGAAAAGAAGGTGCAGCTCGACTCGACAATCAGGCCGATAACCGGGCTGCTGTCGATATCCAGCGTCCCCTGCTCCACCAGGAACTGGCTGATCGCCGAATCGAAAAATGAGTAGTAGACGACGTTCTGTACATGACCATAAGAGTCATGGTCGCCCCAGCGCGTGCCGAGGGTATAGGCGCGTCGAAAGTCTTCGCGGCGCGGACGGTGGGCCTTTACAGGCATGGGCAAAAACCTCGAACGAATAGGTTGATAATGTCCGCAGCAGCGCTACGGACCTTCAACATATCGACTCGTCAGCCTTCAGCGCCCCTCCCAGGCGGGGGGGCTAGTAATCATACCGATCTACTGCCCGGCGCCGCTCGTTGTCGTCACGCATGTCGTAGTTGGCGGTGGTCTGGATGTTGCTGTGGTGTGCGAGCTTCTGCGCAATCGACAGGTCGTGCTCTTCGATCACCCGGGTGATGAACGAGCGACGGAAGTCATGGGGCATGATCTTTACCCCGACCTGGGTGCCGCGCTGGCGGGCAATGTAGTAGATCGCATGCTTGGTGATGCGCTCGCGGGTGATGTGGCTGCCGCGACGAATGCGATTGAACAGGAAGTCGTCATCGGCCTGGCCTTCTGGCAGCTGCTCGCGCCGAAAGGCCAGCCAGGCGTTGAGTTTGTCGAAGGCCCAGGTCGGCGCGTACTTGATCAGTTGCTTGTTGCCCTTGCCCAGCACCTGCAGGCTGCGCTCGTGGAAATCGACCTGGCTCAGGTCGAGGTTGACCGACTCGGATTTGCGCATGCCGGTGCCATAGAGCAAGGCGATCACCGCCGCATCGCGTAGCCCCTGCGGGCGCGGGTCGGCCGCGCAGGCGTCCATCAGTTCACGGATCAGGCTGCGCTTGAGGTTGCGCCCGCTGGCCAGGCGTGTGCCCTGGGTCGGTTTGACGCTGCGGATGCGCAGCAGCTGATCCTGGCTGATCAAGCCCAGACGCCAGGCCTCGTTCATCACCCCACGCACCGCATTGACGTACAGCGACGAGGTGTTGGGCGCATAACCATCGGCGCGCAAGGCCGCCACCAAGGCGGTGACATGGCCAGGTTCAAGCTGGTGCCACGGCACCTCGCTGATGTCGCAATCCTCGAAATCCAGGCGGTCGGCGGCATCCTGAAGGATGTACTTCATGGTCAGCTGACTGGAAGGCGCCAGGCGGGCGAGGTATTGCAGCAGGGGGTTTTGCAGTGAATCGGACAAACCGGGAATCCTGTAGAACGAAGCTCGGGGCAGATGCCCCATGTCATGACCAGGTCATTGATTGGCAAGCCATTTACACCCGGTACGGATGCCGATAGTACCTCATCCGGCCCTTCGGGATCGATTGAAGGCAATATCATGGCGTGCCCTGCCCCCGGCTTGCGGCTACAGTTGCTCAAGGTCCCCATAGCCCCGAGACAACATGGCTTTTCATCGACTGACCCGCAGCCACCCGCGCTTGAGTATCGCCGCCCTCGTCGGGCTCCTGAGCGGTTGGCTACTGCCGGCGAACGATTGGGTCGAGCATGTGCTGATCGGCTGGAACAGCGGCGTCTGGCTCTACCTGCTGCTGATTCTGTGGCTGACACTGGGCGCCGATGCACAAAAGGTTCGCAAGGTTGCCAGCATTGAGGACGAGAACGCCGGCCTGGTGCTGTTCACCGTCAGCATCGCGGCCATCGCCAGCCTAGTCGCGGTGGTGCTGCAACTGGCGGCCGGCGCCAAACTCGCAGACGGGCCGACAGCGCTACAGCTGGCGTTCACCGGTTTCACCGTTGCCGGCTCCTGGCTGCTGGTCGGCGCGATTTTCAGCCTGCACTATGCCCACCTGTTCTACACCGCCGAACAGCACACGCCGTTGCTGCGCTTTGCCGATGGCGAACGGCACCCGGACTATTGGGACTTCCACTACTTCTCCTACACCCTCAGCGTCGCGGTACAGACCTCCGATGTCGGCGTGGTCGGGCGGACCATGCGCCGAGTGGTACTGGCCCATTCACTGGTAGGTTTTGTCTTCAACACCGCCATTCTGGGTTTCACCATCAACATGGCCGCCACGCTGATCAACTGAAGGCTGACCCTCGAGCACTTGCACGGCGCACAGGGCAATGCGTCGGCAAGCCTTTTCCAGGTGCTCACTGTCCATCACCAGACCAACCCGCAAATGCCCCGCCGCACTGGGACCAAAGGCATCACCGGCGAGCACCGCCACCCCGTGTTCCTCCAGCAAGCGCTCGGCAAAAGCCTGCGCCCCCAGGCCGGTGGCGCGAATATCAACCATCACGAACATCCCGCCGTCCGGCTTGTGCACGCTGATACCCGGGCAATCGGCGAGGCAGGCACACACCCGGTCACGCCGCTCGCGGTAGCTGTCACGCATCTGCCGCACCTGCGGTAGATCTTGCTCCAGGGCCACTTGGGCGGCGTCGAGAATGAAGTCCGGCAGACCGTAGAGCATGCACAGCGCCAGGTTGCTCAAGTGATCGCACAACATCTGCGGAGCAATGACCCAACCGACCCGCCAGCCCGACATGGCGTGGGATTTGGACAAACTGTTGATGGTCGCACAGCGCACGGCCATGCCCGGCAGGCTGGCCGGGCTGAAATGCGTGCCCTCATACAGCAGCTCGCTATAGACCTCATCAGAGATCAGCCACAAGTCATGCTCGATACAGATCTGCGCCAGACGCTCCCAGCTGTGCCTGGGCAAGCTGGCTCCGGAAGGATTGTGCGGGCTGTTGAGCAGCAACGCCCGGGTACGTGAGGTAACCCGCGCGGCGACGTCGGCCGGGTCGACGCGAAAGCCTTGCTCGGGACGTACCGGCACCGGTACCACCTTCGCTGCGCAGGCACCGAACACAGCTTCGTAGGTGACATACATCGGCTCGGCGACGATGACCTCGTCACCGACATCGAGCAGGCACTGGGCCACGCCATACAAGGCACATTGCGCGCCGGCCAACACCACCACTTCCTGCGGATCGACCCGCTGGCCACTTTGACGCGATTGCTGGCGAGCAATGGCCTGGCGCAAGCCAAGGCTGCCACGCACGTCGGAGTAGTGCGTATTACCGGCACGCAGACTGTTTACGGCGGCCTCGACAACAGGCTGCGGCGTATCGAAATCAGGGTCGCCGATCGACAGCAGGAAAATTTCGCGCCCCTGCCCCTGCAGTTCCAGCGCGCGGTAGTGGATGTTCCAGGCAGCAGCACCGTCACCGGCGATACGTTGGGTGAGCGTGGAATAACGCATGGCGGTCTCCTTGACTGAACCCGGGGGAGCCATTGGTCCGAAAATCCCAGGCAGGCATCCCAGCCGACTGCCGGTAAAAATAGCAGAGCGCCATTGCCCGCAGCGGGGAAATGTTGCCGGCAAACGTTTGCCGTTTCGGTCTTTGTTTTCAGGGGATTTTGCAGTCGCTAAAGGCCAGCTTGAAAGAACCGGAAAACTGTCATGACTGCGGGCGGACATTCACGGTAGCGGTGCTATGTTTAGGTTTCTTGAATGTTCGCCAAGTCTTGAAGCACAGCTTGCTCCGCTCGCCCTGTTGTTCACCCCTACATGGAGGCCGGAATGAACAAACTGACGTTTCCCAACGCCTGCCAGGTGATGCGCTGGTATTTTCATCCGCTGGGCTTCGAGGCCAGCATGGATGCCCCGCGCAGCATGGTCGCTCGCCTGTTTGACCGGGCCACCGGTGAAACCCTGCTGGCCATCGCCGGAATTCCCTGCGCCACCCTGATGCCTGCTACCGATGTTGAACGGATCATCGAAGCCGTCGAGGCCGAACTTGACGCCTTCGAGCCGTCCTGCAACCTGCGCGCCGCAGGCTGAGCTCAGTTGAGCGCCAGTGACTGGCGGGCGCGCTCGATATCGACGATAAACCGCTCGGCCGGCAACGGCTGGCCGAGCAGGTAACCCTGTAGCGAGTCGCACCCCAGGCGGGTGAGGAAGTTCTGCTGGCGGTCGGTTTCCACCCCTTCGGCAACGATGCGCAAACCCAGGGCCTGGCCCAGCGCGACAATCGCCGAGACAATCGCGGCATCATCGCTGTCCTGCTCCAGGTCGCGGACAAAACCGCGGTCGATCTTCAACTCGTTGGCCGGCAGGCGCTTGAGGTACATCAGGCTCGAATAGCCGGTGCCAAAATCGTCGATGGACAGGTCCACGCCCATGTCCGAAAGCTGCTGCAGCACCGCCATGCTCGCGTCGGCATCGTGCATGGCGGTGGTTTCGGTGATTTCCAGGGTCAGGCTGTTGGCCGGCAACTGATGACGCGCCAGCACCTTGGCAACGCTGTCGACCAGCCCGCTGTGGCAGAACTGGATGGCCGAGAGGTTGACCGCTATCCGCCAGTCGCTGTAGCCCTGATCAATCCAGGCGCGCATCTGCCGGCAGGCTTCATCCAGCACCCATTCGCCAATCGGAATGATCAGCCCGGTTTTCTCTGCCAGGGCGATAAAGCGATCCGGCAGCAGCAGGCCATGCTGCGGGTGCTCCCAGCGCAACAGCGCTTCGGCACCGATGGGCTGGCAATCCTGGGCATCGAACTTGGGCTGGTAGAACAGGCGGAACTGCTTTTGCTCGAGCGCTACCCGCAGGTCCTGGAGCAGTTGCAGTTGCAGGCGCGCATTGCTGTTCATCGATACGTCGAAGAAGCTGTAACCGTTTTTACCGGCACTTTTGGCGTGATACATCGCCGCATCGGCGTTGCGCAGCAGTTCATGCTGGTCGATGCCATTGCCCGGATAAAGGACGATGCCGATACTCGCCGAGATCTGCAGGTTCTGCTCCACCACGCGGAAGGCACGGGAAATCAGGTTGACCTGCTTGGCCGCTACGCCCAGGGCGTCGTCAGGCTCCTGCAATTCCACCAGCAGCACGAACTCGTCGCCGCCAATACGGGCCAGGGTGTCCTGGCTGTGCAGATGGCCGCGCAGGCGCAGTGCCACTTCCTTGAGCAGCAGGTCGCCCATATGGTGGCCAAAGGCGTCGTTGACCGGTTTGAAGCCGTCCAGGTCGATGAACATCAGGGCGAAACAGCCACCCTGCTCCGCCACCTTGTTGATCGCCTGGTCGATGCGATCGGCCAGCAGCGTGCGGTTGGGCAAACCGGTCAGGGTGTCGTGCAGAGCCAGTTGGGTAAGCTCCTGGTTGGCGCGGGTCAACGAGCGCGCCAGTTCCGCCGTGCGCGCTTCCAGGCGGGCGTCGAGCACCGAGGTCAGCAGCGCCACCGCCAATACGGCCAGGGTGGTGATCAGCACCAGGTAATCCAGGCCGTTGCCACTCAGGCCAGCGCCCAGCGCGCCACAGAAGCTGCCTTCAGGGAAGTTGGCCGCTGCCATCGCGGTGTAGTGCATGCCGACAATCGCCACGCCCATCACTACCGCCGCAGCGCCACGGATCTGTCGGACATACAGGGTTTGCTGACGCAGGCGGAAGGCAATCCACAAGGCCGCCGCCGAAGCGCCCACGGCAATCACCAACGACAGGCCGAACAGCATCGGATCGTAGTCGATGCCCGGCTGCATCAACAGCGCGGCCATGCCGGTGTAATGCATGCTGCTGATACCCGCGCCCATGATCAGCGCCCCCAGGCCCAACTGGGTCCAGGGCAGGCTCGGCTGGCTGACCAGCCACAGGGCAAAACCGGAAGACAACCCGGCGATCAGCAGCGACAACAGCGTCAGGGTCAGGTCGTAGCCCAACGGGATCGGCAAGCTGAAGGCGAGCATGCCGATGAAGTGCATCGACCAGATGCCGAACCCCATCGCCAGTGCGCCACCGCTGATCCACAGGTACACCGCCCGGCCCTTGGCGGTGGCGATGCGTCCGGTCAGGTCGAGTGCGGTATAGGAAGCAAGAATGGCCACACAGAGCGAAATCAACACCAACGAAGAAGAGTAACTACCGATCAGCATTTGGCCTTCCACAACCCTTGGAACCGGGCATTGGTGCGGCCCGGGTAAAAGCCGATGATTGTACTCAACCTTTGGCGAAACGCACGGAGTTTTCGATGGCATTTAGCAATGACAACTGAATTGCCAAAAGCCCAATATTGAAACAACAAATATCATTATAAATCATGCAGTTACATAACAAATCTAATGCCTGACATTGCTTATTCATGCAATTTGCAGCAACACATTCATGAAGCAACAACAAGCATTAACAATGTCATGCAACTACATGTTTTTATTCATTTTTTTACAAGATAACTCAAGGCGACTCAGCAAACGCCGCCTGCGCATCCCAGCCGCCGCCCAGTGCCGCTATCAACTGCACGCTGGCCACCAGCCGCCCCTGCAGCAAGGTCAGCACACTGCGCTCGTTGCTCAGCGCGGTGGTCTGCACATTGACCACATCCAGGTAGGCGATCAGCCCCGCCTTGTACTGGTTGCTGGTCAGGCGCAGCGATTCGCGTGCGGCGTCCAGGGCTTCGCTGCGCACCTTGGCTTCATCCTCGTAGACGTCGAGCTGCACCAGGTAGTTTTCCACTTCCTTGAAGCCATCGAGCACCGCCTGACGGTACTGCGCCACGGTCTGGTCATAGACCGCTACGGTACGGTCGACTTCTGCCGAGCGCTGGCCGCCGTCGAACAGGGTCATGGCCAGTTGCGGGCCCACCGACCAGAAGCGGTTGGGCAGGCTGATCCAGTCGCTGAAGCTGCTACTGCTGTAGCCACCGCTCATGCTCAGGGTCAGGTCGGGGAAGTACGCGGCACGGGCCACGCCGATGCTGGCGTTGGCCGACATCACCTTGCGCTCGGCCGAGGCAATGTCCGGGCGACGCTCCAGCAGTTGCGAAGGCAAGGCCACCGGCACCTGGGGCAATGCCGGGATGTCTTTGCTGTCGGCCAGGGCAAAATCGGCCGGTGCCTTGCCCAGCAGTACGGCAATGGCGTTTTCCAGCTGGGCGCGCTGCCAGACCAGGTCGATCAGGTCGGCCTGGGTACTTTTCAGCTGGGTTTGCGCCTGGGCTACCGCATCCTTGCCAGACACCCCGGCGCGGTACTGGTTCTCGGTCATGGTCAGCGAGCGCTGATAGGCCGCGACCGTGGCTTCGAGCAGGCGTTTCTGCTCGTCCATCACCCGCAGTTGCAGGTAGTTCTGCACCAGTTCCGATTGCAGGCTCAGGCGAATCGCCGCCATGTCAGCCAGGCTTGCCTCGGCACTGGCTTGATTGGCGGCCAGGCCGTCACGCAGCTTGCCCCACAGGTCGGCCTCCCAACTGACCCCCAGGCTGGTGCTGTAAGTGTCGCGGATGCCGCTGCTGGAGTTACTCAGGCTTGAGCTGGAACTGCCGGTGCCCTGGCTGGAGCGGTTCTTGCCGGCGCTCAGGTCGACGCTGGGGAACAACGCACCGCGGGCGCTGCGCACCAGCGCCTGGGCCTGACGGTACTGGGCTTCGTACTGGGCGACGGTCTGGTTGCTGGCGTTGAGCTGTTCGACCAGGTCGTTCAGTTGGGCATCACCGTACAGCTGCCACCAGGCACCACGGGCCAGGGCGTCGGAAGGATTGGCCTGGGTCCAGCCAGCAGCATGCTTGAACGCCACCGGTTCCGGCGCTTGCGGGCGCTGGTAGTCCGGGCTCAGGGTGCAGGCGCTGAGCATCGCCAGGCACAGGCTGGAGGCCAGCAGGCGCGAGCCACGGGCGCCCAGCAGTTGCTGCAGGGAGCGGTCGGAGAGAAACGGACGTCGGGTCATAGCGGGGTTTCCAAAGCAGCGTCGGTGCGCACGCCGCGCCAGTGGTTGAAACGATGGCGCAAGCGGTCCAGATAGAGGTAAACCACCGGGGTGGTGTAAAGCGTGAGGACCTGGCTGAAGACCAGCCCGCCAATGATGGTCAGGCCCAGCGGCTGACGCATCTCCGAGCCCTCGGCATGGCTGAGCAGCAACGGCAAGGCGCCGAGAATGGCGGCGATGGTGGTCATCAGGATCGGTCGCAGACGCAGCAGACAGGCACGGCGGATCGATTGCTCCGGGCTCAGCTGTTCATGGCGTTCCAGCTGCAAGGCCAGGTCGATCATCATGATGGCGTTCTTCTTCACCACGCCGATCAACAGGAACAGGCCGAGCAGGGAAATCAGGCTGAACTCGCTACCCACCACATACAGGGTGAGCAAGGCCCCTACCCCGGCCGACGGCAAGGTCGAGAGAATGGTCAGCGGGTGAATGTAGCTCTCATAGAGAATCCCCAGCACCAGATACACCGCCAGCAGCGCCCCGAGAATCATGAACGGCTGGCCCTTCTGGCTTTCGGCAAAGGCATCGCCGGTGCCGCCGAGTTTGGCGATCACGTCTTCGGGCAAGCCGACCTTGGCCACTGCCCGCTCAACTGCAGCCAGCGCCTGGTCCTGACTGTAGCCTTCGGCGATGTCGAAGTTGATGCTTTCAGAGGCGAACTGGCCTTCGTGGCTGACCCGGTCGTCGGCCAGGCTGTTTTCGTAGTGAGCGAAGGTCGCCAACGGAACCCGGGCGCCGTCAGCGGTGATCACCTGGACCTGCTCCAGGCTACGCGGGTCCTGGGCGTACTTGGGGTTGATCTCCATCACCACCTGATACTGGTTGAGGCTGTCGTAGATGGTCGAGATCTGCCGCTGGCTGTAGGCGTTGTTCAGCACCGAGGTGACCATGCTCATGTCGATCCCCAGGCGCTTGGCCTGTTCGCGATCGACCACCAGGG
This sequence comes from Pseudomonas sp. GW821-FHT10B02, assembly GCF_059415665.1. NCBI lineage: Bacteria > Pseudomonadati > Pseudomonadota > Gammaproteobacteria > Pseudomonadales > Pseudomonadaceae > Pseudomonas > Pseudomonas sp. GW821-FHT10B02. The sequence goes on from NZ_JBWKNR010000005.1 coordinate 178,570, forward strand.
TGACCTGCTGGGTGCCGCCACCTTCGCGAGCATCGATGGCAGTGAGTTCCGGCAGGGCCTTGAACGCCGCGACCACTTTCGGATACCACTCGCGCAAGGCGGACAGCTCGCTGCTCTGCAAGGTGTAGAGAAACTGCGAGGTGCTCTGGTCGCGGCCACCGCCGAACTGCAGGTCCTGGTCGGCCATGAGGAACAGGCGTCCACCGGGTACCTTGGGCATTTCCTTGCGCAAACGCTCGATGATCTTCTGCGCGGATATCTTGCGCTCGCTGATCGGCTTGAGGCGCACCAGCACCATGGCGTTGTTGGTGCCGCTGTTGCCACCGATAAAGCCGGCAACGCTTTCCACCGCCGGGTCCTTGAGCAGGGCCTGGCGGTAGATTTCCATCTTCGGCTGCATGACCTGGAACGACAGGCCGTCGTCACCGCGGACAAAGCCCATCAACTGACCGGTGTCCTGCTGCGGCAGGAAGGTCTTGGGCACCACCACGTACAGGGCGATGTTGACGGCGATGGTCACCAGCAGGCTGGCCAGGGTCAGGCGCCGATGGCGCAGGACCCAGTCGAGGCTGCGCCCATAGCTGGCCATCATGCGCTGGTGCAGGTGCTCGCTCCAGCGCTGCAGGCGCGTCTGCCCTTCTGGTGCCTGGGGCTTGAGCCAGCGCGCGCAGAGCATCGGCGTCAGGGTCAGGGAAACCACCAGCGAGACAATGATCGCCACCGCCAGGGTGATGGAGAACTCGCGGAACAACGAGCCAACGATACCGCCCATGAACAGGATCGAGACGAACACCACCACCAGCGACAGGTTCATCGACAGCAGGGTGAAGCCGACTTCCTTGGAGCCCAGGTAGGCAGCGCGCATCGGCGGCACGCCTTCGTCGATATGCCGGGAGATGTTCTCCAGCACCACGATGGCATCGTCCACCACCAGGCCGGTGGCGAGAATCAGCGCCATCAGCGACATGTTGTTCAACGAGAAGCCGCACAGGTACATGGCCGCGAAGGTGCCGACCAGCGACACCGGCACCGCCAGGGTCGGGATCAGCGAGGCCCGCAGGTTGCCGAGGAACAGGAACACCACGAGGATCACCAGCACCACGGCGATGATCAGGGTGTGCTCGGCTTCCTTGAGGGTCGCCTTGATCACTGGCGAGCGATCCATGGCCACGTCCAGCTTGACGCTGGCCGGCATCAGCGACTCCAGGGCCGGCAGCTGCTCCTTGATCTTGTTCACGGTCTCGATGATGTTGGCGCCAGTCTGGCGGTTGATCACCAGCAGCACCGCGTCCTGGTCATTGAAGAAGCCACTGTTGTAGCGGTTCTCCACCGCGTCGGTGACCTTGGCCACATGGCTCAGGCGCAATACCGCACCGTCCTGGTAACGGATCACCAGTGGCTCGTAGTCCTTGGCCTTTTCCAGCTGGTCGTTGGCCTGCACCTGCCAGCTGCGCTGAGGGTCTTCGATAAAACCCTTGGGCCGGCGCTGGTTGGCGTTGGCAATGGTCTGGCGCACATCGTCCAGCGCCACGCCGTACTGATTGAGCAATTGCGGTTCGAGTTCAATGCGCACCGCCGGCAGCGAACTGCCGCCGATCTGCACCTCGCCTACCCCCGGCACCTGGGACAGGCTCTGCGACAGGATGGTCGAGGCCAGGTCGTAGAGCTGACCCTTCTGCAGCACGCTGGAGGTCAGCGCCAGGACCATGATCGGCGCCTGGGACGGATTGAACTTCTTGTAGGTCGGCATGCTGCGCATACCGCTGGGCAACAGGTTGCGCGAGGCGTTGATCGCCGCCTGCACTTCGCGCGCGGCCGCATCGATATCTCGGCCCTGGTCAAAGCCGAGAATCACCCGGGTCGAGCCCTGGCTGGAATTGCTGGTGAGCGTGGTGACCCCGGATATCGCGCCCATGGAGCGCTCCAGCGGGGTCGCCACGGTTGAGGCCATCACCTCGGGGCTGGCCCCCGGCAGGTTGGCCTGGACCACGATCACCGGGAACTCGATCTGCGGCAGCGGCGCCACCGGCAACAGGCCGAAGCTGACGCCACCCAGCAGCATGATCGCCAGGCTCAGGAGCATGGTCGCTACCGGGCGGCGGATAAAGGGCGCGGAGAGGTTCATGGCAGGTCCTGCACCGCGGTGTCAGGCTGCGGGCGCATGCGCCGCGCCAGCCGGTCGAAGTACAGGTAGATGACCGGCGTGGTGAACAGCGTCAGCACCTGGCTGACCAGCAGCCCGCCGACCATCACCAGACCCAGCGGCTGGCGCAGCTCGGCGCCGGAACCGGTGGCGAGCATCAGCGGGATGGCGCCGAACAGGGCCGCCAGAGTGGTCATCAGGATCGGCCGGAAGCGCAGCAGCGCCGCTTGATAGATCGCCGCTTCCGGCGCCATGCCCTGGTTGCGCTCGGCCTCGAGGGCGAAGTCGATCATCATGATCGCGTTCTTTTTGACGATACCGATCAGCAGAATGATGCCGATGATGGCGATCATGCCCAGGTCGTTGCCGGACAGGATCAGCGCCAGCAAGGCGCCCACCGCCGCCGACGGCAGGGTCGAGAGGATGGTGACCGGGTGGATGTAGCTCTCGTAGAGCACGCCAAGCACGATGTACATGGTCACCACCGCCGCCAGAATCAGCAGCAAGGTGCTCGACAGCGAGTTCTGGAATGCTTCGGCCGCGCCCTGGAAGCGGGTCTGCACGCCGACCGGCATGCCGATCTCCTGCTGCACCTGCTCGATTGCCTTGACCGCCTCACCGAGGGCCACGCCCTGCCCCAGGTTGAACGACATCATCACCGCCGGGAACTGGCCGATATGGGCAATTGCCAGCTGCGCCTGACGCTGTTCGATGCGCGCCAGGCTCGACAGCCGCACCTGGCCGCCATCGGTGGCTTTCACGTGGATCTGCTCGAGCACCTGTGGCCCCAGGCTGGAGGCGGCCTCGGCCTGCAGCACCACGCGGTACTGGCTGGCCTGGGTGTAGATGGTCGAGATCTGGCGCTGGCCGAAGGCGTCGTACAGGGCATTGGTGATGTCGGCGACGTTGATGCCCAGGCGGCTGGCGGCATCCCGGTCGATCACCAGGAATACTTGCAGGCCCTTGTCCTGCAGGTCGCTGGCGACATCGGTGAGTTCCGAGCGCTGTTGCAGGGCATCGACCAGCTTGCCGCTCCACAGCGCCAGCAGTTCGGCGTCCGGGGACGACAGGCTGAACTGGTACTGGGTACGGCTGACCCGGTCTTCGATGCTCAGGTCTTGCACCGGCTGCATGAACAGCCGGATACCGACCAGCTTGTCGACCTGCGGCTGCAGCCGGGCGATCACCTGTGCGGCGGTCAGGTCGCGTTCGCCATGGGGCTTGAGGTTGATCAGCAGGCGCCCGCTGTTGAGCGTGGCGTTGTCACCGTCGACACCAATGTAGGACGACAGGCTCTGCACCGCCGGATCCTGGAGGATCACCGCACTGAGCTGTTGCTGGCGCTCGCTCATGGCGGCAAAAGACACCGACTGCGGCGCTTCGGATATACCCTGGATCACCCCGGTGTCCTGTGCCGGGAAGAAGCCCTTGGGCACCATCAGGTACAACAGCACGGTCAGGGCCAGGGTCGCCACCGCTACCAGCAAGGTCAGCGGCTGGCGCTTGAGCACCCACTGCAGGCCACGGCCATACCAGGCGATCATCCAGTCGATCCAGGCGCCGCTGGCACGGTAGAAACGCCCCTGTTCCTGCTCGGTGGGCTCGCGCTTGAGCAGGCGCGCGCACATCATCGGCGTCAAGGTCAGCGACACCACCAGGGAAATCAGGATCGCCACCGCCAGGGTGATGGCGAATTCACGGAACAGGCGCCCTACCACATCGGCCATGAACAGCAGCGGGATCAACACCGCGATCAGCGAGAAAGTCAGCGAGATCAGCGTGAAGCCAATTTGCCGGGCGCCCTTGAGCGCCGCCTGCATGGGGCTTTCGCCTTCCTCGATGTGCCGGGAAATGTTCTCCAGCATGACAATCGCATCGTCGACGACAAAACCGGTGGCGATGGTCAGCGCCATCAGGGTCAGGTTGTTGATCGAGAACCCGGCCAGGTGCATCACCGCAAAGGTGCCGATCAGCGATAGCGGCACGGCCACCGACGGAATGATCGTCGCGCTGAAGCGGCGCAGGAACACGAAGGTCACCATCACTACCAGGGCGATGGCCAGCAGCAGTTCGTGCTGAACATCCTTGACCGAGGCGCGGATGGTCTGGGTGCGGTCGGTGAGTACGCTGACATCAAGGCCGGCCGGCAAGTTGTCGGTGATCGACGGCAGCAGGGTCTTGATCCGGTCAACCACCTCGATAACGTTTGCGCCCGGCTGACGCTGGATGTTCAACAGCACTGCCTGGTTCTGGTTGGCCCAGGCCGCCAGGCGTTCGTTTTCGGCACCGTCGACAATCTCGGCGACGTCCTTCAGGCGCAGCGGCGCACCGTTGTTGTACGCCAGGATCAGGTTGGCGTATTCCTCGGGGGAGCGCAGCTGGTCGTTGGCGTCGAGCATCGACACCCGGGTCGGGCCGTCAAAGTTGCCTTTCGGCTGGTTGACGTTGGAGGCACCGATCAGGGTGCGCACATCCGCCAGGTTCAGTCCGGCAGACGCCAGGGCATCAGGGTTGACCTTGATCCGCACCGCCTGGCGCTGACCGCCGGCGATGCTGACCATGCCGACGCCGCTGATCTGCGCTATTTTCTGCGCCACGCGGGTGTCGACCAGGTCGTTGAGCTTGGGCAGCGGCATGGTTTTCGACGAGATGGCCAGGGTCAGCACCGGGGTGTCGGCCGGGTTGACCTTGTTGTACACCGGCGGTGCTGGCAGGTCGCTGGGCAACAGGTTGCTGGCGGCGTTGATCGCCGCCTGGACCTGCTGCTCGGCAACGTCCATGTTCATGTCCAGGCTGAAGCGCAAGGTCAGCACCGAAGCGCCGCCGGAGCTGGTCGAGGCCATCTGGGTCAGGCCCGGCATCTGCCCGAACTGGCGTTCCAGCGGCGCAGTGACTGCGCTGGTCATGACTTGCGGGCTGGCGCCCGGATACAGGGTCATGACCCGGATGGTCGGGTAATCGACCTGCGGCAACGCCGCCACAGGCAGCAAGGTGTAGGCGATCAGGCCGGCCAGGACAATGGCCAGCATGCTCAGGGTGGTCGCCACCGGGCGCAGGATGAACAGCCGCGAGAGGTTCATGCGCCGGCCTTGTCCTTGCGGTCCGCGGCAGCGGAGGCATCTTTGCCGTCCTGACCCTGCAGGTGCTGGCCGGGGGTTTCCGGGACTTGCGAGCTGTCGTTGACCACTTCCACTTCACTACCGTCACGCAAGCGGTCGGTACCTTCAAGCACCACCCGCTCGCCCTTGGCCAGGCCTGCGGTGACCACGGTGTGGTCGCCGTCGCTGGCGCCGAGGGTGAGTTTGCGGATGCGCACCTTGTTGTCGCCTTCCATGACATACACAAAGGAGCCGTCGGTGCCGAACTGGATGGCGGCCGAAGGCGCCAGTACCACGTTGGTCAAGGTGTCGGCCAGCAGGCGCACGTTGACGAACTGGTTGGGGAACAGCACTTCGTTCTGGTTCTCGAAGAAGGCCTTGAACTTCAGGGTGCCAGTGGTGGTGTCGATCTGGTTGTCGAGGCTGCGCAACTCGCCGACGGCCTGCTGCTTGAGGTCGCCGCGGTCCCAGGCTTCAACCGGCAACTTGGCGCCGCTGCGGTAGCGGGCCAGCACGGTGCTGAGCTCCGACTCGGGCAAAGTAAAGGCCACGGTGATCGGCTGGGTCTGGGTAATCACCACCAGTGCTGTGGTGTCGTTGGCTGCCACCAGGTTGCCGACGTCGAGCTGACGCAGGCCCAGGCGGCCGGTGATCGGGGCGCGGATCCGGGTGAAATCCAGGTTCAGCTTGGCATCGCCAACCGCCGCCTGGTTGGTCTTGATGGTGCCCTGGAACTGGCCGACCAGCGCCACCTGAGTGTCGAGGGTCTGCTTGGCGATACTGTCTTCGGCGTACAGGCCTTTATAGCGTTCCAGGTCGATCTGGGCGTTTTTCAGCTGGGCCAGGTTCTGTGCCAGGGTGCCTTCGGCCTGCTGCAGGGCGATCTGGTAGCTGCGCGGGTCGATCTCGGCGAGCAGGTCGCCGGCCTTGACCTTCTGCCCTTCCTGGAAGTTGACCTTGACCAGCTCGCCGCCTACCCGACTGCGCACGTTGACGGTATTGGTCGCGGTCACCGTGCCCAGGGCTTTGAGGTAGACCGGGAAGTTGCCGACAGTAGCCGGTTCGACGCGCACCGGTACCGGCCCGGCAAAGGCCCCGAAGCCTGGTCGCCCGCCCTTGCCACCGGCTGCGCCGGCAGCCTTGTGCGCCGCTGGAGACGGCCACAGCCACCAGCACAGGCCGGCAACCAGCAGCAGGATCAGCAGGCCGACAAGCCAGCGACGAGGGGAACGGGAACGAGAAAGCATCGGTTGATCGACCATTGGACTGGAAAGAATTCTTTTGAGGAGGCTGAACGATAAGCACTGTGGCGGGATAAGCAAAGCGCCTTTACCGGCAATTTACCTTGAGCTTACGTTGCTAAGGCAATGAACTATAAATAAAAACGGCCTGGACTATGTCCAGGCCGTAACAACTCTTAGCAATTATTGCATCGCCTTCATCGCCGACAAGGCCGGCTCCCACACTGGCTCGGCAATAAGTTGCCCTGTGGGAGCTGGCCTTGCCAGCGATTGACTGCGCCGCTGTTACTTCAAGACAGCCAGTGCAGCATCATAGTTCGGCTCGTCGGCGATTTCGCCAACCAGCTCGCTGTGCAGCACGTTGTCATTTTCATCCAGCACCACTACGGCACGGGCGGTCAGGCCGGCCAGCGGGCCGTCGGCGATGGCAACGCCGTAGTTCTCGATGAACTCGCGGCCACGCAGGGTCGACAGATTCTGGACGTTTTCCAGGCCTTCAGCGCCACAGAAGCGTGCTTGCGCGAACGGCAGGTCAGCGGAGATGCACAGCACTACGGTGTTGTTCAGTTCGTTGGCCTTCTTGTTGAAGGTACGCACCGAGGTAGCGCAGGTCGGGGTGTCGACGCTTGGGAAGATGTTCAGCACTTTGCGCTTGCCGGCCAGGCTGGCCAGGGTCACGTCAGCCAGGCCTGCACCAACCAGGGAAAACGCTGGCGCTTTCGAGCCGACCTTCGGCAGTTCGCCGTTGACCTGAACAGGATTGCCTTTGAGAGTCACTTGAGCCATGAGCTGAGTCCTTTTGCGGGGTGAGTGGTAAAGGACCAGAGTTAATCATGAAAGTGCCCGGGCACCTATGGGGGAGCAACAAATTGTTGTATTTCCAGACAATTATTGTGGACAAAGCGGCCACTCGAAAGCAGACAATCCTGCTTGCGGGTGGCCGGTCAATCCATCAGCTCAGCAGCGAGTAAACCAGCGCCGAGATCGCCACCAGGCCGACGGCCACGACGAAGACGTTGGACATCTGCCCGCTGTATTTACGCATGGCCGGGACCTTGCGGATGGCGTACATCGGCATCAGGAACAGAATCGCCGCGATCACCGGGCCGCCGAGGGTCTCGATCATGCCGAGGATGCTCGGGTTGAGGGTGGCGACGATCCAGCAGATCACCAGCATGAAGGCTGCGGTCATGCGGTCCAGCGCCTTGGCGCCAGGGCGTTTGCCGGTCTTGACGATCAAGCCCTTGAGACCTTCGCTGGCACCGATGTAGTGGCCGAGGAACGACTTGGCAATGGCGATGAAGGCAATCAGCGGTGCGGCAAAAGCGATGGTCGGGTTGCTGAAGTGGTTGGCCAGGTACGACAGGATCGACAGGTTCTGCGCCTTGGCTTCGGCCAGTTGCGCCGGGGTCAGGGTCAGCACGCAGCTGAACACGAAGAACATCACCATCGCCACCATCAGCAGGTGGGCGCGGCGCAGAATCTGCCCGCTGCGCTCGTCGGCGTGCACGCCGTACTGGCGCTTCTGGTCAACGGCAAAGGCCGAGATGATTGGCGAATGGTTGAACGAGAACACCATCACCGGAATCGCCAGCCACAGGGTGTGCAGGAAGGCCGAACCCGAAGGTACTTCAGTGGCAGTGGTGAGAATACCGCCGCTCCAGTGCGGAATCAGGAACACCGCCAGGAACGCCAGGGCCACGATGAACGGGTATACCAGCAGGCTCATGACCTTGACCGTGGCCTGCTCGCCGCAGCGCACAATGGCCAGCAAGCCGAGAATCAGCACGAACGACAGCACGGCGCGCGGTGGCGGCTCGATGTGCAGCTGGTGCTCCATGAAGCTGCCGACCGTGTTGGTCAGGGCCACGCTGTAGATCAGCAGGATCGGGAAGATGGCGAAGAAGTACAGCAAGGTGATCAGGGCACCGGCCTGGATGCCGAAGTGCTCTTCGACCACGTCGGTGATGTCGGCGCCATCGCGCCCGGACAGTACAAAGCGGGTCAGCCCACGGTGGGCGTAGTACGTCATCGGGAACGCCAGCAACGCCAGGATCAGCAGAGGCCAGAAGCCACCCAGCCCGGCATTGATCGGCAGGAACAGGGTTCCGGCGCCGATGGCCGTGCCAAACAGGCCCAGCATCCAGGTGGTGTCCTGACGGGACCAGCTGCCGAGGGCGGCTGGGGTCGATTCGAAGCGTTGTTCAACGCTCGGGGCCTGCTCATTCATCCGGGTGCAACTCCACTCGCAAGACTGCAACAGGGCTGAGAGTGGCGAAACAGACGCATCACCGCCCCTCAACCATATAAAGAGGGGCGCGATTGTGCGCCGATTGGTTGCACTTGAGAAGTCCTGTCCGACGGAGCGGTTGCACCTTTTACAAAAGGCATCGCCGGCAACGCCGGCTCCCACAAGGGCAACAGTCACTGCTGCCTGTGGGAGCCGGCGTTGCCGGCGATTGGGTTTACCCTTTATCGAATCAAGCGCGTTCCTGAACCGCGGCAATCGCCTCAGCCACCTGCTGCAGGTTGTCCGGACGCAGCCCGGACATGCACACCCGACCGCTGTCGATCAGGTACACGCCGAACTCGTCACGCAGGCGACGCACCTGCGCGACGCTCAAACCGGTGTAACTGAACATCCCGCGCTGGCTCAGGAAGAACGAGAAGTCCTGGCCCGGCAGCAGCACCGCCAGAGCATCGACCAGCCCCTGACGCATGTCGAGGATGCGCAGACGCATCTGCTCCACTTCAGCCGCCCACTGCGCATTGAGCAGCGCATCGCCCAGCACTGCGGCCACCAGTTGCGCACCGAAGGCCGGTGGGCTGGAGTAGTTGCGGCGCACCGTGGCCTTGAGCTGGCCGAGTACGCTTTGCGCGGTGTCGGCGTCGTCGCAGACCACCGACAGGCCCCCTACCCGCTCGCCATACAGCGAGAAGATCTTCGAGAACGAGTTGCTTACCAGGCACGGCACACCGGCACGGGCCGCTTCGCGGATGGCATAGGCATCCTCGACCAGACCTTCGCCGAAGCCTTGATAGGCGATATCGAGGAACGGGATCAGGTTGCGCGCCTTGACCACCTCGATTACCTGCTGCCATTGCGCCTGGCTCAGGTCGACACCGGTCGGGTTGTGGCAGCACGGGTGCAGCAGCACGATGCTGTTGGCCGCCAGGCCCTGCAGGGTCGCGAGCATGCCGTCGAAGTCCAGGCCACGGGTGTTCTGGTCGAAGTACGGGTAGGTGTTGACCTTGAACCCGGCACCTTCAAAGATCGCCCGGTGGTTGTCCCAGGTCGGATTGCTGACCCATACCTGCGATTCGGGGAAGTAACGCTTGAGGAAGTCGGCACCGACTTTCAGCGCGCCAGAGCCACCCACGGTCTGCACGGTGGCTACACGACCGCCCTGCACTGCCGGATGATCGGCACCGAACAGCAGCGCCTGGATTGCCTGGCGATAGCTGCTCAGACCTTCCATCGGCAGGTACAGCGACGCTTCATGCGGCTGGCCGGCCATGCGCTTCTCGGCTTCGCCGACCGCGGCCAGTTGCGGCACCACGCCTGCGGCGTCGTAATACAGACCGATACTCAGGTTGACCTTGTTGGCGCGCGGGTCGGCCTTGAAGGTTTCCATCAGGGAGAGAATCGGATCGCCGGCATAGGCATCGACATGTTTGAACACAGCGTGCAGCTCCTTGGGTCTGGGCAAATCGGAAAAGACTGTGGCGAGGATACCTGTAGCCGCGCCTAAGCAACATGACCTTTGACGCAACTATTCTGTGCATCGGTGCATGCCTTGCGCACTAACCGGCCAGGGCAGCCAGCCTTGAGTGAAGGCCAGGTACAACAGCGCACAGACATTTGCGCTTGCCGTCTTGCTGAGCATGTTGCGCCGATGCGTACGCGCAGTCTGGTCACTGATCGCCAGCGCCCGGGCAACCTGCTTGTCGCTCAAGCCTTGGGCCAGACAGCCAAGCACCTGCCGCTCGCGTGCCGACAACGGTGCTGTCGACCTTTGCTGCCCGCCTTCCAGGTCGGCACGGCGCCCAGGCACAGGTAGATCCCCACCAGCGCACTGGACCTGCCGACCTTGAGTTTGTCGAGAATGTTTTCGCGGTGCTTGCGCGCAGTCGACAAAGCGACGGACAGCTGCCGGGCGACTTCCCGATCAGTCAGGCCACGTGCAACCAACGAAAGCACCACGGTTTCCCGATCACTCAATGGCATGTTCGTTCCCTGAACGGTTCGCAGTTGCGCGACGGCATGCCCGCACCTGAAAGCCAAGCCTAGGAGCTGACCTCCCCCTGTCAAGTCGCGGTCAAACGCCCTTTTGCATACCGCATTTGCCGAATGTTCCTGCACCCACGACAGAGAGACGATTCAGCCGCCGACGTTATTCAACCCGGCAGTCGGCGGCAGGGAATGTCGCTGCGAGTCGCTGTTCGGCCCACTCGAACGCTCAATGGAAAAGGAATGCACATCATGAACTGGAACCGCTCGTTTACTGATCTGATCCGCAATGGCCGTGCCGCTTACTGGGGCAACTGGACCCTCGACCAGAAACTCAAGGTCGGCAGTGTCGGCTTTGTCTCCCCCGACAGTGGTGACTTCACGCTGGTCCAGGAGCAGGCGCCGGGGCTGACCGTCAGCACGCGCAACGCACCCAACCAATGGAAGCTGTCCTCAAGCAATGTAAAGCGCAGCCAGAGCAGCGTCGCCCTGGACGGTTCGGCCACCGACCCGGAAACCGGCACCAAGATCACTGCAGGCACCGAAGTGAAGTGGGATTTTGCCTCGACAGGCTCGATCGCCTCGGAGTTCGGTATTGCCTCGGAGTCCTACCTGGCTGACCTGACGGTGCTCACCCAACCACAGACCCTGCAATGGCTCAAAGACCAGGCCAACCGTGTCAGCATGGCGTCAAGCAACGGTATCGCCCAGGGCTTTGGCGTGGTCACCAGTGTGATCTACGCCACCAGCGGCCTGAACGTCGGCTCGCAGGACAACAGTTCGTCGTTCTCCATCACCGGCTCAGTGGGCGGGGTTCAAGACCTGCTGGCCAGTGCCGACGCCAAGGGTTCCTACGTGTCGACCAATCAGACCAAAAGTGTCGACCAGCACCTGTGGCCGGACAAGGCCGGCACCCTGGCCAGTCAGTCGATTCCGATCGCCTACACCTTCGCTTCATTCGACGGCGAGCTGCTGATCCCTAACTGGATCAACCGCCTGGGCGGCCTGGAGATTCTGTTCAATAACCAGCCCGGCTGCACCTACATCACCAGCATCACGCTGGACTACGACACGCCCTCGGGCAAGCAGCATCAGTCGTTCAGTCTCAGTGGCGGCCTGTCGAAAACCGTAGGCAACATCCCGCTCAATGCCACCAACATCACCGCCCAGGTGTCGTTCAAAGGGATGATGAACAACGACAACTACAGCTTCAGCTGGCCGAGCCCGCTGGGCCAGTGGCTGACCGGAAGCCGAGAGATCCAGATGACAGGCGTATGGCCGGGCAAGACCTCGGCCAAAGACCTCCAGCACTGACAAGCGCCTGATCAATCAATCTGCACAACGCAGCCCGCAAGGGCTGCCGCGAGGACACCGATATGTGTAACTGCACATCCGACTTTCTGGTCAAACACGTGCGCATCCTTGGCCAGCGCCGACCTGACGACCTCTACAACCAATTGATAGAACGCGATCTTGAAGTTCCTGCAGAGGCGATGCGCATTCTTAACGAGAAGATCGACAACACCCGAGAGGCGGTGACACACCGTGCGGGCATCACCCTGCAAGCAAGGGTCGAAGAGTTCGATCATCAGTACCCCAACACCGTGATGTTCATGGACCTGGCGACGCTGCAGCAGTTCTGCGCTTCGCTCAACCCGTTGCAGCGTCACAAGCGAGACTTCGACTGCAATGTGCGCATCCCCTGGATTGTCACCTGGACCGGTACCAACAGTTACGAAGTGGTACAGAACGCCGCCGGCTTTGCTGCTTCGACCAATAACGAGGGCTTTTGCAATCATTACCGCCAACCGCTGACGGATGGGCAAAGCAACACCAGTACCTGGAAACCTAAAGGCCTGTAACGACAAGCCCCATCGTCAGCCTGGCTGGCGATGGGGCCCGGGTGCTTATGCCATGGACTGCAACTGTTCCAGCTCCTGCACCGTCAACGTCACGCCCTGGCGCGCCGACAACTCGCGCTCACGATAACGCCGCTCACCGGGCATCCGCTGCAGGCCCACCGATTGCATCTGTCGTACCAGTTCATAGCTGCGCTCGGCAAAGCGGCCACCTTCAGCCTTGCTCGGGTCGATCACGATAATCAACTGCCCGGTCCAGGGGGTTTTCGCGCCCGGGTGCTGCGACCAGTCGAACTCCCAGGAGAAATTGCCTCCGGTCAGCGCCGCTGCCAGCAACTCGACCATCATCGACAGGGCCGAGCCCTTGTGCCCGCCGAACGGCAGCAGCGCGCCGCCGTCGAGAATCTTCTGCGGATCGCGGGTCGGCTCACCCTGGCTGTCGACACCGATGCCATCGGGCAGTTGCTCGCCTTTGCGCGCCGCGATCTGCACATCACCATGGGCCATGGCGCTGGTGGCCATGTCGAAGACGATAGGATCAGTCCCGGCGCACGGCGCGGCAAAAGCGATCGGGTTGGTGCCGAACAACGGCTGGCGAGCACCATGCGGCACCACGCAGGTCATGCTGTTGACCACACTCAAGGCCACCAGGCCTTCATCGGCGAACGGCTCGACATCCGGCCACAGGGCCGCGAAATGGTGCGAGTTATGGATTGCCAGCACGGCGATCCCGGCACTGCGGGCCTTTTCCACCAGCAGCTCACGGGCGGCGGCCAGAGCTGGTTGGGCAAAGCCACCTTTGGCGTCAACCCGCAGGTAACCACTGGCAATATCAGTCACTTCAGGCACGGCCTTGCCGTCGACCCAGCCACTGGCCAGGGTCGACACATAACCGGGAATACGGAACACACCATGGCTATGGGCGCCGTCGCGCTGGGCACTGGCGCAGTTGAAGGCCAGGGCGCAGGCCACCGCTTCACTGGTGCCATGACGGATGAAAATACGCTGCAACAGGGCCTGCAGCTCGGCAAAAGCAATGTGCGCGACAGCGGTGTCGGGGCGTGCGGACATCTGAAGCTCCCTTATTGGATTTGGAATGGGCAACAGCGATGAGCAATGGCGAAACTTTCCTCTTGTGACAGCAAACTGTCAAATGTTGACTTGATGACAGAAAACATTCATTTTCTGCTTCAACGTGCAACCGCCTTCGAGAATCGCCGTGAGCCAACCGATCAAACAACGCCTGGAAAACAGCCTGCACAGTGCCGCGGCTTCCGGGCGCAAGATCGCCAGCTACATGCTCGCCAACCTCACCGACCTGCCGTTCGAAACCTCGGCAAGCCTGGCGGCGAAAATCGGCGTCAGCGAATCCAGTGTCGGGCGCTTCTGCCGGGCCCTGGGCTATGAACACCTCAAGGCACTCAAACACGATCTCAAGGACGACCTCGGCGACGGGCCCTGGCTAGTCGGTGATCGTTTGCAAGAATTCCGCCAACAGCATGGTAAAGATGCCGCTGGCCTGGCGCGCAGCCTCGAACAGGAAGTCGGGGCGCTGGTGCGGGTCTACGAATACAGCCGCACACCGGCCTGGGAAGTGGTCAGCCAGCGCCTGGCCCGGCGGCGCAAGGTGTTTGTCGCAGGGTTTCAGACCGAACGCGGCATCGCCCAGTGCATGGCTCATCTACTGCAGTACCTGCGCGACGGTGTGCAGGTGGTCGATGGCAGCGCCGGGCATTTCGGCGAGGTGTTGCTCAGCGACCCAGCCGACTGCGCCCTGGTGGTGTTCGAAGCCCGCCGTTATTCACGCCATGCCCTGACCCTGTGCCACAAAGCGCACGAAGCGGGCATCCCGGTAACACTGGTAACCGACACGTTCTGTGACTGGGCCGACGCCAACGCCGACGAGGTGTTTCGCATCCCCACCGAATTCAATCTGTTCTGGGAGTCCACCGCGACGATGCTGTCGTGGGTACACCTGATGGTCAACGAGGTCTGCAAGAAGCTTGGACCGGATGTTGAAAAACGCTTGGAAGCAACTGCCGCTCTACACAATGAATTCGTTGGCTACACGTCAGCGAGCAAACAATAGCAAGAGTGCAAACAACAGATCGAGGTGTGACATGAAACCCGTTATCCGCTTTGCAGGTGCGTGCGCCCTGCTGCTGGCCGGTGCAACCATGGCTCAGGCCGAAACCCTGAAAATTGCTACCGAAGGCGCTTACCCGCCGTTCAACTATGTCGATTCGGATAACCAGCTGCACGGCTTTGATGTGGACATCAGCAAAGCCCTGTGCGAACAGATGAAGGTCGAATGCACCCTGGTGGCCCAGGACTGGGAAGGCATCATCCCGGCCTTGATGGCGAAGAAATACGACGCGGTAGTGGCGTCGATGATCAACACCGAAGAGCGCCGCAAGAAAATCGCCTTCACCAACCACTACTACAAGACCCCACTGTCGGTGGCCGTGCCTAAAGACAGCGAGATCACCGACGCACAGACTGACTTCAAAGGCTTCACGGTTGGCGCCCAGGCCTCTTCGACCCAGGCAATCTACGCCGAGGACGTCTACGGCAAGGCCGGTGCCGACGTCAAACTCTATCCGACCCTCGATGAAGCCAACGCCGACCTCGCCGCCGGCCGTCTGGACGGCGTGATCGCCGACAAATTCCCGTTGACCGAATGGCTGGGCAAGGCCGGCAAGGACTGCTGCAAGATCCTTGGCGACGTCAACGGCACCAAGGCCGATGCTTCGATTGCCGTGCGCAAGGAAGACCAGGCGTTGCGCGAGCGCCTGAACAAAGCGCTGGACGAGATCGTCGCCAACGGCACCTACCAGAAGATCGCCAGTCGTTACTTCGACTTCGATATCTACCAGTAATCCTGGCCCAGGGTACCTGTGGGAGCTGGCCTTGCCAGCGATGCAGGCAACGCGCACTGAATGACACCGCGTTGATGCTATCGCCGGCAACGCCGGCTCCCACAGGTAGCCCGCTGTCGCCTGCTGTTTCTGCAAGAGGGTTCGCCCATGCTCGAACAACTGTCCCTGTTATCCTTCGCCAGCGGCGGCTGGGGCCAGGCCCTGCTGGCCGGCGCGCTGGTGACCATTTCCCTGGCCCTGGCCTGCCTGCCCATCGGTTTGCCCCTCGGTCTGGGCGTGGCCTTGATGGCGCGCTCGCACAAGCGCTTTCCCCGCGCCGTGGCCACCGTCTTTTCTACCGTGTTCCGCGGTCTGCCTGAGCTGCTGACACTGTTGATCATCTACTACGGCTGCCAGATCGCCGCGCAGAAAATTCTCGCCGCCATGGGCTACGAAGGCGAGGTACTGATCAACACCTTCCTCGCCGCAATGATCGCCTTCAGCCTGGTATTTGCCGCGTTCTCCAGCGAAATCTGGCTGGGCGCGTTCAAAACCGTCGCCAAGGGCCAGTACGAAGCCTCCCAGGCCCTGGGCCTGAGCAAGACCACGACCTTTCGCAAGGTGATCTTCCCGCAACTGGTGCGCATTGCCATGCCGGGCCTGTCGAACAACTGGCTGTCGCTGCTCAAGGACACCTCGCTGGTCTCGACCATCTCCCTGGTCGACCTGATGCGCCAGACCAACCTCGCGGTCAGCGTGACCAAGGAACCGATGTTCTTCTATGGCGTGGCCTGCCTCGGTTACCTGCTGTTCTCGGCGTTGTCGGGGCGGGTCTTCGTGTTTATCGAGCAGTACTTCAGTCGCCACCTGCGGAGTGCCCGGACATGAGTTTCGATCAATTGCTGGCACTGGTCCTCGATCCCGACCTGCTGGAACGCTACGGCCCGCGTTTTATCGACGGCCTGCTGGTCACCGGCAAGCTGGTGGCAATTTCCTTCACCCTCGGCGCCCTGCTCGGCATGCTGCTGGCCTTGGCGCGGCTGTCCAACAGCCTGCTGTTGCAACGCCTGAGCGCCGGTTACATCTACTTCTTCCGCGGCTCGCCACTGCTGGCCCAGCTGTTCTTGCTGTACTACGGCCTGGGTTCGCTCAAAGGCTTCTGGCAGGACGTGGGAATGTGGTGGTTCTTCCGCGAAGCCTGGTACTGCACGCTGCTGGCCTTCGTCCTCAACACCGCGGCCTACCAGGCAGAGATCTTCCGTGGTGCCCTGCTGGCAGTCGCCCCCGGCCAGTATGAAGCGGCCAAGGCCCTGAGCCTGAAGCGCTCGACCACCTTCTTCAAGGTGATCCTGCCGCAATCGATGATCGTCGCCATCGGCCCGCTGGGCAACGAACTGATCCTGATGATCAAGGCCAGCGCGATTGCCTCGCTGGTGACCATCTACGACCTGATGGGCGTGACCAAACTGGCCTTCTCGCGCAGTTTCGATTTCCAGATCTACCTGTGGGCCGCCGTGCTCTACCTGCTGATCGTCGAGATCGTGCGCCGCAGCCTGAAACACATAGAAGCCCGACTGGGCCGCCATCTGCACTGATAGCCTGCTGTGAGGACCGTTCCAATGCATTGTCAAACCATCGTTCTGGGCGCCGGTATCGTCGGCGTCAGCACGGCCCTTCACCTGCAGGCCCGCGGTCGCAAGGTCATCCTCATCGACCGCGACGAGCCCGGCAGCGGCACCAGTCATGGCAACGCCGGTCTGATCGAGCGTTCCAGCGTGATTCCCTATGCCTTTCCGCGGGAGCTGTCGAGCCTGCTGCGCTACGGCCTCAATCGCCAGTCCGACGTGCGCTACAGCCTGACCCATGTACCGAAGATCGCGCCCTGGCTGTTCAAGTACTGGCAGAACTCCTCGGCCGCCGGTCTGCAGGTTGCCACCCAGGCCATGCTGCCGCTGGTGCAGCGTTGCGTGGAAGAACACGACGCCCTGATCGATGCCGCCGGGCTTGGCGATCTGGTCAAGGCCAATGGCTGGATCGAGGTGTTTCGCAACGACGCCGCGTTCAGCAAGGCTAAAGCCGATGCCCATGCCCTGGCGCCCTACGGCCTGAGCTACGAGGTGCTTGATCGCCAGCAACTGCATCAACGCGAAACCGACCTTAGCGACCACGTGGTCGGCGGCATCCACTGGCTCGACCCCAAGACCGTCACCAACCCCGGCGGCCTGACCCGTGGCTACGCCGCCCTGTTCGTCAAACGTGGCGGCCAGTTCATCCATGGCGATGCACGCACCCTACGCCAGATCGCCAGCGAATGGCAGGTCGACAGCCGCCAGGGCCCGATCACCGCAGCTGAAGTGGTAATTGCCCTCGGCCCGCAATCGGCTGACCTGTTCAAGCCGCTGGGTTATCGCATTCCGCTGGAAATCAAACGCGGCTACCACATGCATTACCAGGGCCGTGACGGTGCCGAACTCAAGCATTCGATCTGCGATGGCCAGGGCGGCTATGTACTCGCACCGATGGCCCAGGGTATCCGCCTGACCACCGGCATCGAGTTCGCGGCCAGCGGCGACGCGGCCAACGAGATTCAGCTCAAGCGCTGTGAAGCCCTGGCGCGCAAGATCTTCCCCCTTGGCCAGCGCCTCGACGCCCAGCCGTGGCTGGGGCGCCGCCCATGCCTGCCGGACATGCGCCCGGTGATCGGCCCGGCGGCACGGCACAAGGGCCTGTGGTTCAACTTCGGCCACGCCCATCATGGTCTGACGCTGGGGCCGGTCAGTGGCCGCCTGCTGGCCGAGATGATCACCGGCGAGGCGACCTTTACCGACCCTGCGCCCTACAGCGCGGCACGCTTCAATTGATCGCGGGAGAATAACAATATGACCGCTTCACTGAGCCTTGCAGCAACCAGCCCTGCCCCGCACGCCGACCCGCGCAAGATTGTGGTCAGCATCGAGGGATTGAACAAACACTACGGCGCCTATCATGTGCTGCGCGACATCAACCTGAATGTGCGCGAGGGCGAGCGTATTGTCCTGTGCGGGCCTTCGGGTTCGGGAAAGTCCACGCTGATCCGCTGCATCAACCGCCTGGAAATCGCCGAGAAGGGCCACATCCGCGTCAACGACACTGACCTGGCCCTGACTACCCGCCAGGCCGCCGATGTGCGCAGTGAAATCGGCATGGTGTTCCAGCACTTCAACCTGTTCCCGCACATGAGCGTGCTGGACAACTGCACCCTGGCGCCGATGAGCGTGCGCGGTCTGTCGCGCAAGGACGCAGAGGAACGTGCGCGCTTCTACCTGAACAAGGTGGGTATCGAGAGCCAGGCCAACAAATACCCCAGCCAGCTCTCTGGCGGCCAGCAACAGCGTGTGGCGATTGCCCGGGCGCTGTGCATGAAACCGAAGATCATGCTGTTCGACGAGCCGACCTCGGCGCTCGACCCGGAAATGGTCGCCGAAGTGCTGGATGTGCTGGTGAAACTGGCGGACACCGGCATGACCATGCTCTGCGTCACCCACGAAATGGGCTTTGCCCGTCAGGTGGCCGAGCGGGTGCTGTTTCTCGATGGCGGGCAGATTATTGAAGATGCCAGCCCGGAGGCGTTTTTCAATAACCCTCAGACGGCGCGAGCCAAGGGCTTTCTCGCGCAGATTTTGCACTGACGCAATCGCGGGGCAAGTCGAGTCGTCGCACCGCCGCTCCCACCGGGACTGTGATGACCCGGTGGGAGCGGGCTTGCCCCGCGATAGATTCACCTTTATTGCGGATGCATCTTCGACTTGATCAAGCCGATGATGAAGGTCAGCACCGCGCCCCCGGCACCGCCGCCGATAATGCTGCTGATCAGCGCTGCCAGGTCCACTCCGCCACCGGCGGCCGCAGCCGCAGGCTCACCGGTTACCGCCGCGATAATCTGCCCGAGCACGACCCCGCCGATACCCCCGACGATCGAGTTGAGCCCAGGCCCCATGCTTTGTTTGCTCATGCCGACAGCATTGCCGCCCACTACCCCGGCAATGATCTGAACCACCAGACTGACGATATCCATGATCTGTACCCCTTGCAGCGTTGAGAGAGGACGACTCGCATCCGCCGACTACAAAGGCACGACCACAGGATCAGAGGCGTCTTGACCCGGTCAACGACAGCAGGCTGTTGCCGATGGCATCAAGTATAGGTGGCCAGTGGCCGCTTGGCTGTCAAATATAATTAACCGCAAAAAACGCCCACAGTGCCGGCTGGCAAGGCATGCACAGCGATAATTGCACCGAGGCAATGACAAGCTTCGCCCGCGCAATCTGAAGTCGTTTGACATATTAAACGGCTCTGGCAAGCTGTATGACAGGTTTCGACCGGAAATACGGGCCCAAAGCGCCCTTCCGGCAGTGCTCGAAACCTCAGGTAGCGCAAAGGTTTCAGCAGCGCGCCTGCACAATAATGACAGGCCGCGCCTGTCCCAAGGTGACATATGCCCAACAGCAACATTGGCAATAAGAAACAAACCCTTCGCAAACCCGTCGTCCTGATGACCATGGGCGCCCAGGAGCGCAAAGGTCACGACTATCAGGTCATGACTCACAAATACATCGTGCCGCTGGTTGAACATGCCGGTTGCGTACCCGTCCTGGTACCGACCTGCTGCGGTATCGAAGACCTCGAAACCTACCTGGACATGGCTGACGGTGTTTACCTCACCGGTGCTGGCAGCAACATCGACCCAGCGCTCTACGGCCAGGAAAACCAGACCCCGGGCAAAGCCCAGGATCGTGACCGCGACCTGTTCGACCTGCCCCTGGTGAAAGCCGCCATCGCCCGTGGCCTGCCGATCTTCGGCATCTGCCGTGGCATGCAGGAAATCAACGTAGCCCTGGGTGGCGACATCTACCAGAAGGTCTACGCAGAAGCCGGCTTCAACGATCACCGGGAAAACCCCGAAGATCCGGTGGACGTGCAGTACAGCGCGGTGCACAGCGTGCGTCTGGCGCAAGGCAGCTGGTTGCAGAAGCTGCTGCAAAGCGACGAGATCCGCGTCAACTCGCTGCACGGCCAGGGCCTGAAAAACCTCGGCAAAGGCATCGAGCCGCTGGCCCACGCTGAAGATGGCCTGGTAGAGGCCATCCACGCGCCAAGCCTGTCGCCCTTCCTGTTCGCCGTGCAATGGCACCCGGAATGGCAAGCAGCGAAGAACCCGGATTCGGTGAAGATGTTCCAGGCCTTTGGCGACGCCTGCCGCAAGCAGATGGTCAAGGCTCATGGTGGCAACAAACTGAGCTCGGCGGCCTGATCCAGTGGGAGCCAGCCTTGCTGGCGATGCCCGGCATAGCCGGGCCAGGGACGCTTCGCGCCCCATCGCCGGCAAGGCCGGCTCCCACAGGTTCACCCTCCTATTGATCCTGATCACTGGCCTTACGCCCGCCAAACGCGCACCCTGAACGCAGACTGCACGCCCCAGCCACGCACACCTGTTCAGGAGAAATGGCCATGTCACGCATGAAAGCGGCAATCTTCGTTGAAAAGAACCGCATTGTTCTGGATGAAAAACCTATCCCCGAAGTGGGGCCTTCCGACGCGCTGGTGCGCGTAACCACCACGACAATCTGCGGCACCGACGTGCACATCCTGCGCGGCGAGTACCCGGTCGCCAAAGGCCTGACCATCGGTCACGAGCCGGTTGGCATCATTGAAAAGCTCGGCAGCCAGGTTCAAGGCTTCACTGAGGGCCAACGGGTCATCGCCGGTGCGATCACCCCCAGCGGCCACAGTTACGCCTGCCTGTGCGGCTGCGCGTCCCAGGACGGTCCAGGCACGCCACACGGCTTTCGCCCCGCAGGCGGCTGGAAGTTCGGCAATACCATCGATGGCTGCCAGGCCGAATATGTACTGGTGCCAGACGCCATGGCCAACCTGTCACCAATCCCCGACGGTCTGAGCGATGAACAGGTGCTGATGTGCCCGGACATCATGTCCACCGGCTTTTCCGGTGCCGAACGCGGTGGCGTGCGGATCGGTGACACAGTCGCGGTGTTCGCCCTCGGGCCTATCGGCCTGTGCGCCGTGGCAGGTGCCCGGCTGATGGGCGCAACCACTATCATCGGTGTCGACACCGTTGCTGCGCGACTGACCGTTGCACGTCAGCTGGGGGCCACGCATGTGGTCGATTTCAAGCAGGGCAATGTGGTGGAGCAGATCATGGCCCTGACCCATGGCCGCGGTGTAGATGTCGCCATCGAAGCGCTCGGCACCCAGTCAACCTTCGAATCGGCCCTGCGCATCCTGCGTCCGGGCGGCACCTTGTCGAGCCTGGGCGTGTATTCGTCCGACCTGAACATCCCGCTGTCGGCGTTTGCCGCAGGGCTGGGCGACTACAGCATCGTCAGCACCCTGTGCCCCGGTGGCAAGGAGCGTATGCGCCGGTTGATGGAAGTGGTCGGCAGTGGCAGCGTCGATCTCAAGCCGCTGGTCACCCACCGCTTCAAGCTGGACGATATCGAGGCCGCCTATGAGCTGTTTGCGCATCAGCGCGACGGGGTGATGAAAGTCGCGATTACGCCTTGAGTCTTTTCGCGGGGCAAGCCCGCTCCCACCGGGTTATCACAATCCTGGTGGGAGCGGGCTTGCCCCGCGAAGAATTTTACACCTGTGGCCCCTGCAGACGCGGGGCCCAGTCCTCCACTTCAGCCTGTTCCAGGCGCCGCGCCAGGGTTCGCTGCCAGTTCGGCACCAGCGGCAATTCCAGACACTGGCGAATGATTTCACGGTCCACGCGCTTGTCGAACAACACTGACGACAGCCGCGCTACCGACCACTGCGGATGAGGCCGTTCGAGCAGTTCGAAGGCCATCCCCGCTGCCAGCACGCCCTCCTCCAGCACCCGGTAATACCAACCGGTACGACCGCTTTGCTGGACGCGCAACGACATGTCCTTGACCCCGAAGCGGTCATTGAGCTTCCAGCACGGCATACGCCCCTGGGAAACTTCCAGCACCGCCGTGCCCACCCGCAAACGATCGCCCAGACACACGCTCTGCTCGGTCCAGCCGTAGGTGCTGAGGTTCTCGCCAAAGGCACCGGGCGCCTGTAGCAACGGGTGCTCGCCCAGCTCTTCAGCCCACAGCGCATAGTGCTCGCGCGGGTAATGATGAATCGCTTTTTCCTTGCCGCCATGCACCCGCAGATCACCCTGTTCGTCGCCGGCCAGGCCGAGCTCTGTCACGGCCAGTTCGCCGTTGCGTGGCTGTTTGGCAATAGCACTACTGGAACCTGGCCGGGTGAAGGGTACGGCCTTACCGGTCAAAACAGCTTCAAGCTTCATCGGCATTACTCCGTCAGTTCGGCGAGTTGATGCTCGCGGCAAATCAGATCGCGCTCGCCTGTAGTCAGCGGCTCCTGGGTCAGCTCACAAAAGCCGCCGCTGGCAGTCTTGCGATGAAACCGGCAGGTCTTGCACAGGCCGAATCCCGGCACGTTTTCGTTGCGCTGGACCGTACGCAGCAGGTCAGCCAGCAGGTTTTCCAGATCCTGGGCACGCGTGCCCATGCGCGCACTGGCCGCAGCGAGAAAATCCGGCGGCATCACCGCATCGAGCAAGGCCCGGGCGGGTTCGGTCAGGCTCAGGTGCACGCTGCGTTTGTCCGCAGCATCCTGGGTCTTGACGATCAAGCCCTTGGTCTCCAGGGCCTTGAGCGATTGCGAGACCGTGCCCTTGGTCAGTCCCAGGTACTCGGTTACCGCCAGCGGGGTATTGGAATAACGGTTGCAGCGCGCCAGGTACAGCAAGGCGCTGAGCTGAATCGGCTGCAGATCGGCCAACAACGGGTGCTGGCGAAACCACACGCGGGTCAGGCTCGACAGCCTTTCCAACAGGTCGAATAGCACGGTGTTTAGCCTCGGTTGATCACGTCGATAGATAGTATCGAATAAAAACTATATTGACAAAGGCCAGGATGAGCTTAGGCTATTTGGTATCGATTCGAAACCATAAACCCAGCAGGAGCATCCGATGAAACGTACCCTGGCCTTCACCCTCAGCCTGTTCGCCACCCAGGTCTGGGCCCATGAAAACCCTGGCATCAGCAGCGCCAAAGGCAATGCCGAAGCCGCCTTCGACCTGGTCCAGACCCGCGTCTTCAAGCAAGGCGACAATCTGGTGTTCGAACAACTGGTCGACGGCAAAGCCGGCAGCCGCCTGCCGAGCGCCAAGGGCTCGTTTGCCGGGGCTGAGGTCTACAGCTATGTCTGGCCCACCAGCCTGGACAGCAGCAGCGTCGGCTTCGAAGCCAAGGCCGGTATTCTGGCCCTGGCCCTGACCTCGCACCCGGACTTCGATGACACCCCGCAGCTCGATGAAAACCGCGATGGCAAAACCGACAACGACGGTGGCCTGTGGCACTCCCACTGGGTGGTGTTGAGCAAAGATGAAAGCTGCGGCCCGAGCGGGCTCAAGGTGCGTGACATACCCAAAGGGGCAAAACCGAAACTGCCCGCCACCTGGCCGGGTGCGCCGATCTACATCGACTCTCCCGGCTACGCACTGAGCGTGGACAAGAACGCTGCACAGATCAGCGTACCGCTGGCGGCGGTTGGCTTTCCGCAGAGTTTCAATTACGACGGTGTAACCGCAGCGCTGAAGGTCAACGCCGACCTGCACAACCCGCTGCTGTGCGTCAGCAGTGTGTGGGACATCAGCTCCGGTGACCTGTCATTGCCGGGCACCTGGAAGCTCAAGCAGGATTAAGCGACAGCAGGCGAGCCGCCCGACGACAGGCTGCGGCTCGCCTCTGGGCAAAAGCCTGTTGGCGTCGCTATGCTGGAGGTCATGAACGCCTCCCTGCCAACCCGCTCCCCCTGCCCGCCCGGCGCCTGCAATTGCGGCCGTGAAACGCTGCAGGACATGCGCATCCTGCTGCTGACCCGCGAGGAAGAAAAACGCCTGCTCGAGCGCCTGGAGAATCTGCAGAGCCTGGCAGACCTGGAGCACATGCAGCGCAAGCTCTTTGAGAACCTCGGCATTCGCCTGCAGATCAGCCCCAGCGACAACGAAGTGCGGACCATGCGTGGCTTCAACATCCAAATCGAAGAACTGCCAGGCCTGTGCCGCAAGACCCGGCAGAGTATCCCTGCCGCCATCCGCCGGGCGCTGGAGCGTCAGCCACAGATCGCCTACCGGCTGCTGGATGCCCAGGATTTGCTGCGTGATGCCTGAAGGGCTGCCACGCTACACTTGGCATTTACCGAGCTGATACCGATGCCCACCCTGCACTCTCGCGAGGTCTACCAACAATTGCGCGACGCCGCCCTCGGCGTACGCTCCCTGCAGCTTGTGCAACAGCATCAGC
Source organism: Pseudomonas sp. GW821-FHT10B02 (assembly GCF_059415665.1). Classification (NCBI taxonomy): domain Bacteria; kingdom Pseudomonadati; phylum Pseudomonadota; class Gammaproteobacteria; order Pseudomonadales; family Pseudomonadaceae; genus Pseudomonas; species Pseudomonas sp. GW821-FHT10B02. Next base: position 203,341 of record NZ_JBWKNR010000005.1, read on the forward strand.
TCGACGGACAGTTATGGGTCGATATCGATGGCTGGCAACTGCTGCTGGATTTTGAAGGGAACCGCCTGCACCACTGCGAACACTGCAGGCACCCGGATGGCCGAGAGGGCTCGCTGGACACCTGGCAACGCTATGGCACCAACCCGGTCAGCCTGCTCAGCACCTGGGAGATGGCACAGATCGAGCGGTTACTGGCGCAGGATCGCTAGCGCTCGTACGGGCCAACGCTGCCGGCAGCCTTATCGCGGGGCAAGCCCGCGCCTACAGCAACCAGCCGGCAGCACCACACCCGATCACCACCAGCCACGGCGGCAGCTTCCAGACCATCAACGCCACAAGCGCTACCAGTGCCAAGGCGAAGTCCATTGGCTGCAAGATGGCGCTGGTCCATACCGGTCGATACAGCGCCGCCAGCAACAGGCCAACCACCGCCGCGTTGATGCCGAGCATGGCCGCTTGCATGCGCACATTGCGCCGCAATTGCTCCCAGAATGGCAGCGCGGCAAACACCAGCAGGAACGACGGCGCGAAGATCGCGATCAGCCCCAGCACACCGCCGAGCCAGCCGGACTGCGGCCCGTGCAGTGATGCACCGAGAAAAGCCGCGAACGTGAACAAGGGGCCCGGCATGGCCTGGGTAGCGCCGTAGCCGGCCAGAAACGTCTCGTTGCTGACCCAGCCCGAGGGCACGACCTCAGCCTGGAGCAAAGGCAGGATGACATGGCCGCCGCCAAACACCAGCGACCCTGTGCGGTAGAAGGCGTCCAGCATATTCAAGGTCTGGCTGGGCCAGAGTTCAGCCAGCAGCGGCAAGCCCAGCAGCAGGAGAAAAAACAGCGTCAGCCAGCACACGCCTGCGCGATGGCTGACGGTGATCGGCAGCGGATCATGCTCAAGGGTCTTCGCCGGTTCGAACATGAACAGGCCAGCAATACCGGCCACCACAATCACCCCCACCTGCGCCCAGGCCGAGGGCACCAGCAGCACCAAGCAGGCTGCAATAGCCATCAGCGTCACCCTTGGTGCATCCGGACAAAGGTTACGCGCCATGCCCCAGACTGCTTGCGCCACAATCGCCACCGCCACCACTTTCAGCCCATGCAAAATACCCTCAGGCATGGCCTCACCGAAGCTAGCGATACCCAGGGCAAAGAGCATCAGCGCCAGGGCCGAAGGCAAAGTGAAGCCAAGCCAGGCCGCCAGCGCGCCAGGGTAACCCGCGCGCGCCAGCCCCAGCGCCATACCGACCTGACTGCTGGCCGGGCCGGGCAGAAACTGGCAGAGCGTCACCAGATCGGCATAACTGCGCTCACTCAACCAGCCGCGACGGCAGACGAATTCATCGCGAAAGTAGCCAAGATGGGCAACCGGCCCACCAAAAGAGGTCAAACCCAGGCGCAGGAAAACCAGAAAGACCTGCAAAGGGCTGCGATCGTGGTTGAGGGGCATGAACAGCCTTCTAAAAGCGGTGGCTCTGAACAATACATGATTAAAGCCGCTATTACGGTCGCCCACGAACAGCAAGAGCGAAGCGAATTGTGCCCTTGATCTTGATCTGCTTTTGATCTGCTTTTGATCTTGATCCACCGGCCCCGTTAACCAGTAGGGCCGAGTGGAGGTGTCGTGGAGGGGCTAGCGCGCAGCGCCTTCGGCGTTAGCCGAAGTTGCGAAGCGTAGAGTTGCTTGCAACTCGTAGCTCGCAATGCCCCGTAGCGACACCGGAAGGAGGGAACCCGGAGCGCAGCGTAGGGCCCCTGGTGGGGCGAGACCTTTGTGTTCCTTTGGGGCGTTTGCCAAAGGGACCCGCCGTAAGGGCGGAAAGGTGACTCAGCGCCACCTTCGCCAATGGATATGTTCAAAAAATGCGGGCCAATCGAAGGCCGCATCGCGGGGCAAGCCCGCTCCCACAGCCCCCCTTCAGCCATCAAAACGTCTTGCTGGCACTGACCACCACCGTCGCCGAGCACAAATCATCATACCCGTACCACCCAAAGCACTCGCTTTTCGACAGATCAGTGTCGACATAGCTCACCCCCCAGGTAACCCCGACGAACTCACGGCTAAGCTTCGCCTCCCACTCGTAATAAGCCTTACGGTCATCGCCACTGGCCGACCAGAACGCCGGATCTTTCACATCGTTGCGCCCTGCCCGCAACGCCAGCCCCACCTCACCCGGCAGCGCAAAGGTATAACCGAGATAGGTGTAGAGCGTGTCCTGATCCTCACCAAAGACATTCGGCGTGTCATCGGAGTAATAGGCCCCCAGTTGCACCCCGTAAACATCGAGGATGGCGTAAACCTCGCTCAGGTTGAACTGGCCCTCCTTGGGATAGGCATATTTGATGTACCCCAGATCAAGGCTAATGGCATCGCTCGCCTGCCAGTACCAACCGGCGTAGTACTCCAGCTCCTGCCGGGTCTTGAAGTCAAAGCCGAAATCCACGTTCGAAGTCCAGGCCCCCAGGTACAAACCACTGCTGTGGATCAGCGTAGCGCCGCCCTGCAGGGCCGGATCGCCAAGAGTTTGCGAGACACCCCGGCTGCGATAGTCGCTGGCAACGGTGAGTTCCACCTCCAGGGAGAAGTCTTCGCTCAGCGTCAGCGCCTGACTGCTCAAAGGGGTCAGCAACAAGCTGGCGAGGGAAAAAATGGCACGTGCGTTCATACAAAACCCTTGTTGTTATCGGTGTGCGGGTAGATTCGTGCAGGCGAAACCGGGCCCCTCGCGGCGCAAGGAACCAGGCTTCGTCAAAGAGAGCGGTCAGGACGCGGGGGCGTAGACCTGTTTGCCGGCGAAGAAAGTCTTCAGCACTTGGGTGTCGAACAACTCATCGTTGCTGACCTTGAACACATCCCGATCGAGGACGATCAGGTCAGCCTGCTTGCCGGGCGCCAATGAGCCGATCTGCTGGTCCAGGCGCAGGGTCTTGGCGGCATTGAGGGTATAGGCCTGGAACATGACCTGACGGTCGACACTTTCCTTGGCGTTGAGCACCCCCAACGGCCCTTTGCGGGTAACCGCCTGGGCAATGGCGTTCCACGGGTTGGGGCTGGACACTGGCCAGTCGCTGGCGCCGGCAATCATTGCCCCGGCGTGTTGCAGGGAGTTGGCCGGGTACTGATAGCTGTACGCCGATGCACTGATGTAGGGTTTGACCAGCTCCACGGTGTAGCTCTCCCCCGTGGCCCAAAGCAGCTGCATCGAGGCGATCACCCCCAGTTGCTTGAAACGCGGGAAGTCCTTGGGGTCGACCAGTTGCAGGTGACTGATGCTGTGCGCCTTGGCGCTGCTGTTGAGCTTGCGCGCGTACTCGACACCGTTCAGTGACTCGCGCACCGCCCGGTCGCCAACGGCGTGCATATGCACGATCCAGTCGCGCTGTTCCGCCGCAGCCACCAGTTCCCCAAAGTGTTCGGGCTCGATCAGCAACTGGCCGTTTTTCTGGCTGTTCTTGTAGGGCGCAAGCACCGCGGCAGTCTGCCCGGGATACTCCAGCACACCGTCAACGAAGACCTTGATCCCCGGAAAGCTCAAGTTGGGCACGCCCTGAAACTTGTTCATCACGCTGGCCAACACCTCAAGGTCCGCTGGCCGGCTCTTGGGGTTGGCAATCATCAAGGCGGCAACATGCGCGCTAAGCTCGCCCTTCTCGGCCAGCGTGCGATAAAGCGGCAGCACGCCGTAGCTCTGCTCGGTGGCTTTGAAATCAAACAGCGAATCGTCACTGCCAGCGTTGGCGGCGGCGTCCATCCAGGCGGTCACACCGTACTGATTGTTGATCCGCACCGCTTCACGGGCGGCCTTGAGCATGACCTCTTCACTGGCAGCGGGAATCTGACTGCGCACCTGGTCCCATTGCGATTCGGAAAAATAGCCGTTCGGCGTGAAGTCAGCCTCGTGACCGACATAGCTGCGGTCTTGTTCTGACATGCCCTTGACCCGTGCGGCGTCAATCTTCAGCCGCTTGAGCATGGCGTTGTTGGCCCAGCCGGTGTGGCCGTCGATGCCGTTAAGCACCAACGGCTGATCCGCCCAGCGGCCCTGGTTGAACAGCTGGCCCAGTTCACGACTTTTCTCCCAATAGGCCGAACTCACGTTGGCGATACTGATGACATCAGCGGCACGCCCGCGCCCGTCCTTGACCTCGGCAAGTATCCATTGCTCCAGTTCCGCCAGCGGTTTGACCTGATCCTCAAGGTTAGCCCCCAGCGTGGCGAAGGCGCCCGCTACCGGATGACTGTGGGTGTCGATCATGCCCGGCATCAGCACCTTGCCGGCCAGGTCGATACGTTGCGTGTGGGCATCGGCCAGCGCATTGATCTGCGCGTCAGTGCCCACTTGCACAATCTTGCCATCCTTGACCGCCACCGCTTGCATCAGGGCCTGGCCGGGCTCGGCGGTGTACACCTTGCCGTTGACCAGCACGAGGTCAGCGGCGGCCATGGCCTGCCAGGAAGAAAAGGCCAGGGTCGCGGCCAACAGGTTGGGGATCACTCGTTGCATCGGAACGCTCTCTTGTTTTTATCGGCTCTGGGCACACCCTATAGCGCGCAACAAAAGAACGGACCTCCGCAAATGAGGAGGGTCAGACGATTTTTTCCACCACCGGTGCTGCCGAACGCAAGGCCGAGCCCAGTTCCACCTTGCTCTTGACCCCCAGTTGCGCATAGCAATTACGCAGGTAGGTACGCACCGTGGCCGGGCTCAGCGACAGCATCCGGGCGATTTCCTTGTAGGAATGGCCTGCGGCGAACAGCATCGCCGCCGTGCGTTCGCGGGGCGCAAGCACCACGCCAGGAGGCGGCGCTTCAAGTGACAGGATCACATGCTCGGCGTTGGGGCTCAGGGTCAGCGCACAGCGCCCCAGGCGCATCACACAGGGCACCTGGTGCAACTGCGCGGTGACTTCGGCGGGCAACACCGAGCCGCTCCAGCCCGGCACCTCACGCTGTATCGCCGCGCACAGCCGTGCCCCGACGTACAGCAGGCTGCCATCCAGACGGGCGACACCGAAATCACTGGCACCGTTGCCGGTGTCGAGGCGGATCATGTCCTGTACCTGGAAACGCCACAATTGCAGCAAGTGGGCGCAGAAGGCGGCAAACAGCCCCTCCTCACTGGCGTTGAACGCTTGCTCATCCTCGCCCCGGTACAAGCAGACGAAAAAGCTCAGACCGCTCTCCGGCAGTTCGAAGGTGATGCACATCAGGTGATAGAGGTCGTAGCGCCGGGCAAAGTCGTTGACCGCCTCGACCGGATCGGTGAACTCGCTGTCGCGAATCACCCTGCCCGGCTTGGCCAGGGTGTCGTGGGCGAAGCTGTCCAGGCCTGCGACGTGACGCCACTCGGTAGCAAAGGATGCCGGCAGGTCGATGCGCCCGTGCATCCAGCTCTGCAGTGGCGCACTGGAAACGCTCGCAGACATTTCCCCCCACCAGGCCGAGGCGAATGGCACCAGTTGACGGAAGGCCTGCAAGCCGTCGGCGATGAAATGCGAGCTGCCTTGCTCACGGGCCAGGCTAGCCAACTGCAGAACACACTGATTGAACGCTTCGAGCGTTGCTATCGACACCTGTGCGCCATTTGCTTGAACCGCGACCATCGTTTCCTCTCTTATCATTATGTTTGTCCCGCGCCCGGCTTCAGAACACCGCCCCCACCGGATAAACAAAGGCATTCACGTCATAGAACGGCGTACGCTGGTAAAACCATTGCAAGCGCGCACTGGGGCTGGCGGCAAAGGCCTTGTCGGCCTTGAGCTTCTTGTCGAACTCGGCCTTCAGTTCAGGGCTCTCGGCGAGCATCTTGCGCGCCATGGGCTCCATCACGTACTCCTCAGGCTCTTCCGCCACCACCAGGGTCGAGTTGAAGAATCCCCAGGCCCAGAACGAATCAGGGCTTTCGGGGTACAGCAAGTTGACCGCCAGCACACCCAACGGTTGATCAAGGTCGATTACCACCGAACCTGCCGGGAAGGTCTGCAAGCGTTCGAATGGCCTGGCTACCCCGCTGACCAGCAGACGGCCTTCATAGCCAGGGATCTGGTTGGTTTGCGCTCGATCAGGCTCGAATCCGCCCGCCACCTTGACCTCGTCCATGCGGTACAGGGTGACCGCTATCGCCTTGGGCTTGTCCAGAGTGGTCATCTGGATGCCGTGGGCCTTGAGCCGGGCGATGACCTCGCGCCACTGGCCGGGCACGACGTACTGCTGCGGACGCTTGGTCACCAGGTCCGGCTCGGTATTGCCGGTCACCGGAACTGTCAGCTGCTTGGGTTTGTTGCTCCAGACAATGGTCTTGGCACCGGTGATCGGCGACTGTTCATAACGGTAGTCGCCGACACTGAACGGGGTGGTCTGGGCCTTGCCCGGCTTCCAGGTGAGGACCACCTCCTGCTGGTTTTCCAGCCGCTCACGGTCCTGACGGATCGCCTCCTTGAGCGATGCCGATTGCTCGCCAATCACCTGGAACATGCTTTTGAGCATCACATAGTTACCCAGCACCTGGGTCTGGTAGGGATGCAAGGCGTGTTGTTCGATGAGAATCGAGGGGACGTTGCGAATGTCACCGTACTGGTTGGAAAACCGCGCGTAGTCAGTGCGGTACGGGTAGTAGCCCTTGCTCGGGTCCTGGTTGTCGTTGAGGCTGATGCACTCATGCACCACATGCCCGTCGGCCTCCAGCGCCTTGTACACCGGCCCACGCATGACGTTATCCATCCACGCGCTGCTGGCTGGCGACCAGCCGTTGCCGTTGTGGCAATAGGAGCTGTCGTAGGGGTACATGGCGCCATCGGTGGAATGGGTGTCGGCGAAAAAGCTCAGCTCGTAGGTGTTGAATACCCAAGCGACGTTGCGGATCTCGGCGCTGTCGAGCTTGGTGAAATCACGGTTAAGGTTGTAGTTCAGGCCGTTGACCCGCCAACCGGTCTCCTGCGGACCGTTCTGGTTGATCCGCCCGTAGGCGCTGCGACGCAGGTCGCCATCGATGTTGACGGTGGGAATGAAGAGGATGTTGACCTTCTCCAGCACGCTGGCCAGCGGCTTGTCGCCGGTGGTCATGTCGCGCAGCAGCATGAACATGGCGTCTTTGCCGTTGGCCTCGCCGGGATGAATCTCGGCCTCGACGAAGATTGTCGGCTTGCCCGACTCGTTCAGGCCAGCCGGCGACTTGTCGACTTCCAGCGAGGCAATGGCCATGACCATCGGGTGGCCTTCGGCGCTTTTCTCCGGCAAATCGTGAAGCACGATACTGCCTCCGGACGCCGCAACCAGCTTGCTCAGGTAATCACGCGTCTGTTGGTAATCGCTGGTCTGGTTGAAGCCGCTGGCTTCGGCCTGGGTGATCAGCGGGTTGTCTGCCTTGGCGATGTAGCGGGTGCTGGCCAGGGTCTGCTCGAACATCGGCGGCAGGATGCGCTGCTTGGCCGCCGCCGGGTAGCCGCTATCATCGATGTAGGACGGCGCGCTGGGCAATGCGGCCAAGGCAGGCAGGCAAGTGCTCATCAGCATCGCGACACACAGGGGCTGCAAAAGCGGGTGTTTCATGATGATTCCCTATCATGAGTGGCAGACGTCACCTTAAACCACAATCTGGTGCCAGACGAGGGTCTTACAGCGATGCTCAACAATCTGTTTAGTCCCCTTCCTGTGGACAAGACACAGGAACACTTCGACGAACTGCTGGCGCGTCCGGGCGTGCGTATCGAACGTATTGTCTCGCAGGGTCAGGCGAGCCCGGCGGACTTCTGGTATGACCAGCCGCAGGGGGAATGGGTGGTGGTACTGAGTGGCTCGGCCGGACTGCGGTTTGCGCATGAAAGTAGTGAACGGGTGCTGCGGCCCGGGGATTTTGTCGAGATCCCGGCCCATTGTCGGCACCGGGTCGAGTGGACTGACAGTGTACTGCTGACCGTATGGCTGGCAGTACATTTCGGTGACAGCTGAATCCGCTCCTACAGGCATCAGTGTGGTGACGTTATCTGTGCCCTGCGCCCAACATCCCGCGCTCGACAATGAAATCGATCACCCGCTGCAAGCCCTGCCCGGTCTTGAGGTTGGTAAAGGTCCAGGGCCGCTCGGGACGCATGCGCTGGGTGTCCTTCTCCATCACCTCCAGTGACGCCCCCACATAGGGCGCCAGGTCAATCTTGTTGATCACCAGAAAATCCGATTTGGTGATTCCCGGCCCGCCCTTGCGCGGGATTTTCTCGCCTTCGGCCACATCGATCACATAGACCGTCAGGTCGGCCAGTTCGGGGCTGAAGGTGGCGCTGAGGTTATCGCCGCCGCTCTCGACGAAGATCACTTCGAGGTTACCGAACTTGCGTGCCAGATCCTCCACCGCCGCCAGGTTCATCGAGGCGTCTTCGCGTATGGCGGTGTGTGGGCAGCCGCCGGTTTCCACACCGACGATGCGCTCGGGGGCCAGGGCCCCGGCTTCGGTGAGGATGCGCTGGTCTTCCTTGGTGTAGATGTCGTTGGTCACCACGGCGATTTCATAGTGATCGCGCATGGCCTTGCACAGGGCTTCGAGCAGCGCGGTCTTGCCGGAGCCGACCGGGCCGCCGACACCGACGCGCAGGGGTTGCTGATAGCTTTGCATGGAGCGTTCCTCAGGATCGGAATAATCGGGTGTATTGGGTTTCGTGGCGGGCCGAGGCAATCGCCAGCAGCGGCAAGCCACCGCCCAACTGCTCGTCGGGCAGTTGCAGGGCACGTTGCAGCACCTCGGGCAGTGCTTCACACAGGTCGCGCAGCAGACTCTGGGCCGCCTGCTGACCAAAGGGCACCAGCTTGACCCCGGCCATCACTGCGCCTTCGAGCCAGGCGAAGCCATGGCCCAGCGCCAGATCGCGCAGCGGGATATCCCAATGCACGCCTAGCCAGGCCATGCCGCCCAACTGACTCAAACCCAGGCTGGCTCGCCACTCGGGCGCCTGGCACAACTGCCAGCCGTCCAGCAACCGCGCCAGGGCCATGCCACGCTGGCGTTCTTCCAGGCGCAGCTCGGCAGTTTCGCGGTTGGCCAGCAAGAACTGGCTCCAGCGCGCGAACGCTTCGCCATCATCGTCGCGGCACGCCTGGTACAGGCGCGCCAACAATGGCCAGTCGAGGTAGCCGAGAGTGTCTTCCAGCTGCTGACGCTGCCAGTTGCGAAAGCCTTCGGCGCCTTGCACCCAGCCGGCTTCCACCGCCCATTCCAGCCCCTGCGAGTAGGTGAAACCACCCACCGGCAGGTTCGGGCTGGCCAGCTGCAGCAGGCGCAACAGCTTGAGATCGCTGCTCATCAACCGGCCAGCACCACTGCGGCACCTGCCAGCAGGCCGCCGCCGAAGGCTTGTTGCAGGCCTCGGTGCCGGCGCAGCAGGCAGCCTGCGGCAAAGCCTGCCAACAGCAACAGACCGCTGACCGTGACAAAGCCTGCGCTGAACATCCAGAACGCGCCGGGGCTGGCTTCAACACCATGGGCCCAACCGTGGAACAGCGCGAACAGCGGCATGGCCAAGGCCAGCATCAGTTGCCGAGCAGGCAACAACAAGGCGGCAGCAGCGACCAGCAGCGAACCGATGATCATCTGCTCCATGCCGATCACACCGCCGAACAGATGCCCGAGCAGCGCCCCGCCGAACATGGCGCAGAGGGTCAGCAGCGGTAGCGCCAGGGTGCGCCCGGTCAAGGCCGCGAGGACACCGGTACCGAGCAGCATCAACAGGTGATCCAGGCCGGTCAGCGGATGCAGCAGACCATCCTGCAGCGGATTGGCATCGTGCCCGGGGTGAGCGAAAGCCGGTACGGCAACCAGCAACAAAACGAGGGCCAGGGTGTTTTTCATGGTGATGCTCCTTATCAAAAATCAGTGCTGTGCCACACGTACAAAGAGATGGTCGCTATGCGCATGGCTATGCGGCGCGCTCTGATAGGCACCGGCTTCAGGCTCGAACGGCGCTTGCTCCACCGCCACCTGCAAGCCCAGGCCGCGAACCATCTCGTCCAGTACGTGATCATGCTGATAGCGCAAAAAGCCGCCTTCGATCTGCAACGGCACATGGCGATTGCCCAGGTGGTAGCTGGCGCGCGCCAACAGCAGCGGGTCATCGCAGCGCACGGTGGAAACCTGCTCGGCCGCCGCCACCACGCGAACAACTTCAGCCCCCAGCTCATCACTCAACAGCTCACCGCCGCGCAACAACTGGCCGCGTTCGAGCATCAGGCCGGCCTCGCGACCGTCGTCGAGGGTGACGCGCACCCGGCTCTTGATCCGGGTGTCCAGGCTGAGGGTCACCGTGGTGCTTACCTGCTCGGCTTCATTCAGCCGACGCGTGAAGACAATCATGCTCGCTCCTTCAGAACAGAAAATAACGTTGCGCCATCGGCAGCACCGTGGCTGGTTCACACACCAGCAGCTCGCCGTTGGCACGCACCTCGTAGGTTTGCGAATCCACTTCGATCAATGGCAGCAGGCCGTTATGCACCATGTCGCCCTTGCGCACCGTGCGACAGCCATCGACCACGCCGATCAGGCTGCGCAAGCCCAACTGTTGATGGACGCCGCGCTCATGGGCCGACTGCGACAGGAAGGTCATGCGCGTGGCATTGCGCGCCGCGCCCAGGGCGCCGAACATCGGCCGGTAATGCACCGGCTGCGGGGTCGGGATCGAGCCGTTGATATCGCCCATCGGTGCCATGGCGATCATCCCGCCCTTGATCACCAACGCTGGCTTGACCCCAAAAAAGGCCGGGGGCCAGAGCACCAGGTCGGCAAGCTTGCCTGCCTCTACCGAACCGACTTCATGGGCGATGCCATGGGTCAGCGCCGGATTGATGGTGTATTTGGCGATGTAGCGTTTGACCCGGAAGTTGTCGCTGTAGCTGCTGTCTGGCGCCAGCGGGCCACGGCGGCGCTTCATCTGGTCGGCGACCTGCCAGGTGCGCAGTACCACTTCACCGACCCGGCCCATGGCCTGCGAGTCGGACGAGGTCATGGAGAACGCTCCGATGTCATGCAGGATGTCTTCGGCGGCGATGGTTTCGCGGCGAATGCGCGATTCGGCGAAGGCCACGTCTTCAGCAATGCTCGGGTCCAGGTGATGGCAGACCATGAGCATGTCCAGGTGCTCATCCACGGTGTTGATGGTGTAGGGCAAGGTCGGGTTGGTCGACGATGGCAGCACGTTGGCAAAGGCCGCCGCGCGGATGATGTCCGGGGCATGCCCGCCGCCCGCCCCTTCGGTGTGGAAGGTATGGATGGTGCGGTCACCGATGGCCGCCAGGGTGTCCTCGACACAGCCGGACTCGTTGAGGGTGTCGGTGTGAATGGCCACCTGCACATCTAGCTCTTCGGCCACCGTCAGGCAACAGTCGATGGCTGCCGGGGTCGAGCCCCAGTCCTCATGCAGCTTGAGGCCCACGGCGCCGGCATGAATCTGCTCGCGCAAGGCTTGTGGTTGCGAGGCGTTGCCCTTGCCCAGCAGGCCGATGTTGATCGGCAACTCATCGGCCGCCTGAAGCATGCGCGCCAGGTACCAGGGCCCGGAGGTGCAGGTCGTGGCGTTGGTGCCGGTGGCAGGCCCGGTGCCGCCACCGATGAAGGTGGTGATGCCCGAGGTCAGCGCCTCCTCCACCTGCTGCGGGCAGATGAAGTGGATGTGCGAGTCGATGCCGCCAGCGGTGACGATCTTGCCTTCGGCGGCGATCACCTCGGTGCCCGCGCCGACAGGCAGGGTCACCCCGGGCTGCACATCGGGATTACCGGCTTTGCCGACGCCATGGATGCGTCCGTTCTTGATGCCGATGTCCGCCTTGACGATGCCCCAGTGGTCGATGATCAACGCATTGGTCAACACCAGGTCCATGGCCTCGGCGGCGAGCATCTGGCCCTGGCCCATGCCGTCGCGGATCACCTTGCCGCCACCGAACTTGACCTCTTCGCCGTAGATCGTGAAGTCCTTTTCCACCTCGACCCACAACTCGGTGTCGGCCAGGCGCACACGGTCACCGACAGTGGGGCCGAACATATCGGCGTAGGCCCTGCGGGAAATCCGACTCATCCTTGCGCCTCCAGCTTGCCCATCACCCGCCCCTGGAAGCCATAGACCTCGCGCTTGCCGGCATACGGCACCAGGGTCACGGTGCGCGCCTGGCCCGGTTCGAAGCGCACGGCAGTACCGCCGGCGATGTCCAGGCGCATGCCGCGGGTGGGCTCGCGCTCGAACACCAGGGCGTTGTTGACCTCATAGAAGTGATAATGCGAGCCGACCTGCACCGGCCGGTCGCCATGGTTGGCCACCGTGACACTGAAGTGCGGGCAGCCGGCATTGAGTTCGATGTCGCCCTCGGCGACCTGTACTTCTCCGGGAATCATCCTGGGCTCCTAGACAATCGGATCGTGCACGGTCACCAGCTTGGTGCCGTCGGGAAACGTCGCTTCGACCTGCACGTCGGGAATCATTTCGCTCACGCCTTCCATCACCTGCTCGCGGCTGAGCACTTCACGGCCCAGGTTCATCAGTTCAGCAACGGTGCGTCCGTCACGCGCCCCCTCCATCACCGTGGCGCTGATCAGCGCGACCGCTTCCGGGTAGTTGAGCTTCAGGCCACGGGCCAAGCGGCGCTCGGCAAGCAGCGCGGCGGTGAACAGCAGCAGTTTGTCTTTCTCTCTCGGGGTCAGCTCCATGGCGTTCTCTCAGGTAGCCCAGATACGCGGCGGGCATGGCGCCAGGCCGACCACGGCCGGTCGCAAGGCATGCCATAGCCGCTGCAGGGTGGATTGCAGGCGTTGGTTGTCGTCATCGAGCAGACGCACTACCAGCAGTTGGCCGAGCAGGGTCGCTGCGGCGGGTACGCTCGAGTCGTCGATCAGGGCGCGGGTTTGTTCGAGCAGTGCTTCGCTGGCCGGGTAGGCGCAGAAAGTGGCTTGCAACGGGTAGCCGCCGAGCTTCTGCAACTGGCCACCTTCGATGCGCAGGCGTTCGTGCAGGCCGGGGTCATCGGGCACATCGATCTGCAGACGGCTGTCCAGCGCGCCATGGCTGAACAGCTCGTTCATCACCGGCCGCCCCAGACACAGGGTTTCCCAGGCCAGCAGGCGCGCACCCGGCGACAGGCTGAAGCGGTTTTCCAGGCGAACACGGGCACCGGGAAAACAGATGCTGCCCTGGGGCAACCATTCCAGCACGCTGTCGGGTGCCAGGTGAAAGTGTTGGGTCAGGGTCGAGGTGTCGCCGCCGCTGCGGTAAAACTTGGTCGCCCCGGGCATGGTCAGCAGCGCATGACTGCCTGCTTCCAGGTGCACATCGAGCACCAATTTGTCGCCGCCGACCACGCCACCGGGCGGATGCAGCACATAGACGTGACACGGCGCGCCTTCGGGGTAGAACGGCCGCTGCACCAAAAGAGGACCGAAATGCCGCCGCGCACCAATACAGGTCTTCGCTGCACGGCGGACAAAGCGCAGTCTCAACTCGGCACTCCAGCCGGTATCGCGGGCAGCGAGGTCGAGTGGTTGAGCAAGCGTCATGCAGCGGATCCCTGTAAACATGCAGTTCCAGGGGGTAAAGCACATAGCGGGCCAACCAGCATTGCTGCACTGCATGCAGCACTGATCTGCCTTTTCAGGTAATTGTTGATCATGCCATCAGTAAATATCCTCGCAGCCACCTACAACTGATCTGAGGTACTGAACATGATCTTGCGTTCTTATCCGCAGTGGCATTTGTATCGCCAGGATGAGTTGCAGACCATCAAAGGTGCAGAGTTCGATGCAGAGCAACGATAACGAAGCGTTGCTTGGCGTAGCCCGGGCGGGCGTAGGCATCATCGCCGGCGGCGACTGGATGATGAAGAGCCTGGACTGCGGCAACCTGCAGCGGGCGTTGCCAGAATGGCAACTGGACAGTGATGCGGGCGTTTACCTGGTGCGTCCTGGTACTGAAATGAATCGCGGGGCAAGCCCGCTCCTACAGATGATTTGTAGGAACGGGCTTGCCCCGCGATAAAACGCCTTAGTAGTAGGCGTTCTCTTTCTGACTGTGGTCAGTCACGTCACGCACACCCTTGAGCTCAGGAATACGCTCAAGCAAGGTCCGCTCGATGCCTTCCTTCAAGGTCACGTCGGCCTGGCCGCAACCCTGGCAGCCGCCACCGAACTGCAGTACGGCGATACCGTCTTCAACCACTTCGATCAGGCTGACCTGGCCGCCGTGGCTGGCCAGTCCCGGGTTGATCTCGGTTTGCAGGTAGTAGTTGATGCGCTCGTTGATCGGGCTGTCTTCGTTGACCATCGGCACTTTGGCGTTCGGCGCCTTGATGGTCAGCTGGCCACCCATGCGGTCGGTGGCGTAGTCGACGACTGCATCTTCAAGAAACGGCACACTGACCGCGTCCAGGTAGGCAGTAAAACTGGCCAGACCCACAGCAGTGTCTTCCGGCTTTTCTTCGCCCGGCTTGCAGTAGGCAATGCAGGTTTCGGCGTAAGTGGTGCCCGGCTGGGTGATAAAGATGCGAATGCCAATACCCGGGGTGTTCTGCTTGGACAGCAGATCAGCCAGGTAATCATGCGCGGCGTCGGTAATAGTTATGGCGCTCATGGAAGTTCCTCACAGACTTGTCGGCAGTTTACGCCAACCTGGCCGCCGAACAAAGTCCTAGTAATTCTGTCGGGAAAGCCTGGCAGCGCCGGGAAAGGTCAGGCGACCCTCCCGGCGACCCGGCTCAGAGGTTTTCGTAGCGGTTCATGTCAAGCACGCCCGCCTCCACCGCATCGGTTTCCTTGATGTAGCTGTTGAGGTCGTGGAAGTACTGCCAGAACTGCGGATGGCTGCGCCGCACGCCCCAACGCATGACCACGCGTTCAAACCGCTCAGGGTCATCGCGGGCCGCTTCCAGGTCTTCGACGAACTCCGGAACATCGGCTGCGGTGACGTTGAACATGAAGTTCGGGTAGCTGCTGAGCACGCCAGGGACCAGGGTCAGGGTGTCCAGACCCGGCTGGTAGCGATACGCCTCGCCGAGCATGAAGGCCACGTTGCTGTGCGCCCGGTTGCGCAACAGGCTGTAGACCTGACGCTGGCCGCCCTGCCCTTCGATCCGCAGCATGGTCGCTTCAGGCAACTGGCTGATGACCTTCAGCCCCGCAGCCGGACGCGACACCAGACGGCTCAGGGTCTGCTCGACGTCACGAAACTCTTCGTTCATCTGCGGACGAGAGCAATAGGCGCCCTGGCAACGGTTGATCGGGTCGGGCGCGGCATTGAGGCTTCCGGTGCGCTGGATCAGCTTGAGGCCGAAATCGCGTTTGGGATCATTGGCGGCCAGTTGCAATGCGCTCGGGGTATCGGTGTCGATCTCCTCGTAGTCCATCCACATCTTCACCTTGCCGCTGTTCTGGTACCAGTCGCTGAGAATCGCCCCGCGCTGTCCGGCCGGCATCAGGCGCAGGAAATTGACCTCGGCGCCGTTGCGGATCAGGTCGAAGTACAAGCGCGTCTGCGCCTGGTGCGAGACGTTGCCGTAGACATCGAAGTTGACCGCCAGCTGATAGTAGGTGCGCTCGAACAGCGGGTAGTCGAACAGCCACATGGTTTTCGGCACGTCGCCGATCAGGCCCTTGGTTACCGAGGCGCTGTCGAAGTGGCGGAAGATGGTCAGCAATGCGTTGTCGTTACCGGCCCACAGGGTCGACCAGCTCGGCGCCGGCATGTCGGCATAGGCCTCGCGGCGCAGGCTTTCGTACTCGTTGCGCTTGTCGCGGTAGGCATGCCACAGGCTCAGGATGCTGCCCACGTCATCGATCTGCCCGGGCATGGCCAGCAACGGCGTGGCCTGGCCGCGGTACTCGGCATCGGTCAGGTAGCGGTCGTGAGCCGGCTCCTGGAACAGCGCCCAGAAGTTGTCGCGGATCACGTCGGTGGCGATCTGACCCCGGCACACCGGGCCGCGGATGAAGGTACGCACGAAATACTCGGCGTTATCCAGCATGAACTGGTAACGGGCCACGGCCGGGATTGCTTCGAAGGTTTCGAAAGGATTGGCGCGGTGGCGCGGACCGTAGCCTGGCAGCGCCTTGGCATGCCAGTCGCCGCTGTAGAACAGCTGCTTGACGCGCTTGAGCTTCTGCGGGCCCATCGGGTAAGTGATGTGGGTTTTATGCACGATCGCGCCCTGCACCGGCATCAACCGGTAATAGAAGTCGGTACCCGGTGGATCGTTGGGGCGACGCGTCGCGATCAGGTCGATCGGCTGGCCACTGGGCGTACGCGAACGTACCCACTGGAAAAAGTGACCCTGTTCGCCGCCGACAAAATGGATATGCGCAAGGAACAGGTGCTCGTACAGCCAGCGCCCGACCAGCGCCTCGGTCGAGCCCGGACGGTTGAGCAGCGCTTCCCAGTCGGCGATCTGCGCAGCTTCCGTGGCGCTCGGCTGGATCGGGTTGTGTTCTACCGGCGCACCGGCGGCGAGCCAGCGTTGCAGGGTCTGGTACTCGGCATCGGTGAGGCCGGTGACCGCCAGCGGCATGCCCTCTTTGGGGTGTGCGCCGGCATAGGCATCGAATTCGCCGGGCAACGGGCACAGGTTGTTGCGGTTCAGGCCCAGCACGATTTCTTCAGGCAACTTGGCGTTGGGTGTCAGCGGCGTCTTGTGGCCCAGTTCAAGCATCCGCGCCATCAGCGCTGCCTGGCTGCCCTGGTTGTCGAGTACCGAGTAAAAGCCTTTGCGCTGCCAGGCCTCGGTGCTGGTGGCGTCGTAGAACAAGCGGGTCGGGGCCACGGCCTTGCTGCGATCACCTTGGTACACCGGCACCTTGGAAGCGCCCCGCGAAGCGCCCTCGGCACTGCCCAGGTTCAGCTGGCAGGCCGCGTCGTTGCAGGCGTGGCAGGCCACGCATTTCTCGGTGAAGATCGGTTGGATGTCCCGGGTATACGAAATAGCCGAGCTCGATTGAGGGGCTTGCCCCAACGCCACGCCGCTGATGAACAGAGCGAAAGCGCCGGCAAGTAAGCGATGCACCATGTGCCGAATGTCCTGGGTATTGATAGCTTCACGATTCTACCGGTGCTGGCGGCGCGCCAACATGAATGAAATTCATGTAAATGCTCGACACGTCTAAAAACCGCGCAGCTTTGTTATTATTCCGCAACTTTTGTTTTCGCCCGACCAGGTAGTCCTATGTCTGACCGCAGCGCTCGTTTCCAAGCACTTCAGCAAGCACTCAAAGAGCGCATCCTGATTCTCGATGGCGGCATGGGTACTATGATCCAAAGCTACCGCCTAGAGGAACACGACTATCGTGGCACGCGCTTCGCCGACTGGCCAAGCGATGTCAAAGGCAACAACGACCTGCTGCTGCTCTCGCGTCCGGATGTCATTGCCGCCATCGAGAAGGCCTATCTGGACGCTGGGGCCGATATTCTTGAAACCAACACCTTCAACGCCACGCAGATTTCCCAGGCCGACTACGGCATGGAAGCGCTGGTGTATGAGCTGAACGTGCAAGGCGCGCGCATCGCCCGCCAGGTCGCCGATGCCAAGACTCTGGAAACTCCGGACAAGCCGCGCTTCGTTGCCGGCGTGCTCGGCCCGACCAGCCGTACCTGCTCGATCTCTCCGGACGTCAACGACCCCGGCTACCGCAACGTCACTTTCGACCTGCTGGTAGAAAACTACATCGAGGCCACCCGCGGCCTGATCGAGGGCGGCGCCGACCTGATCCTGATCGAGACCATCTTCGACACCCTCAACGCCAAGGCGGCGATCTTCGCCGTGCAGCAGGTGTTCGAGGAAGACGGCGTCGAATTGCCGATCATGATCTCCGGGACCATCACCGACGCCTCCGGCCGCACCCTGTCCGGGCAGACCACCGAAGCCTTCTGGAACTCGGTGCGGCATGCCAACCCGATCTCGGTGGGCCTGAACTGTGCGCTCGGCGCCAAGGATCTGCGACCTTACCTGGAAGAGCTGTCGGACAAGGCCGGCACCCATGTGTCCGCGCACCCGAACGCCGGCCTGCCGAACGCCTTCGGTGAATACGATGAAACCCCGGCCGAGATGGCCGTGGTAGTCGAGGAGTTCGCCGCCAGCGGTTTCCTCAACATCATCGGCGGTTGCTGCGGCACCACCCCGGGGCACATCCAGGCGATTGCCGAAGCGGTGGCCAAGCACCCGCCACGGGCCATTCCGGACATCCCCAAGGCCTGTCGCCTGTCGGGTCTTGAGCCGTTCACCATCGATCGCAACTCGCTGTTCGTCAACGTCGGCGAGCGCACCAACATCACCGGTTCCGCCAAGTTCGCCAGGCTGATCCGCGAAGAGAACTACACCGAAGCGCTGGAAGTCGCCCTGCAGCAGGTCGAGGCCGGCGCCCAGGTGATCGACATCAACATGGACGAAGGGATGCTCGATTCCCAGGCGGCCATGGTCAAGTTCCTCAACCTGATCGCCGGTGAGCCGGACATCTCGCGCGTACCGATCATGATCGACTCCTCCAAGTGGGAAGTGATCGAAGCGGGCCTCAAGTGCATCCAGGGCAAGGGCATCGTCAACTCGATCTCGATGAAAGAAGGCGTCGAAGCCTTCAAACATCACGCCAAACTGTGCAAGCGCTACGGCGCCGCGGTGGTGGTAATGGCCTTCGACGAAGTCGGCCAGGCCGATACCGCCGCGCGCAAGCGCGAGATCTGCAAACGCAGCTACGACATCCTGGTCAATGAAGTGGGCTTCCCGCCGGAAGACATCATCTTCGACCCGAACATCTTCGCCGTCGCCACCGGCATCGAAGAGCACAACAACTACGCCGTCGACTTCATCGAAGCCTGCGCCTACATTCGCGATCACCTGCCCTATGCGCTGAGTTCGGGCGGGGTGTCCAACGTGTCGTTCTCGTTCCGCGGCAACAACCCGGTGCGCGAGGCGATTCACTCGGTATTCCTCTACCACGCGATCCAGAATGGCCTGACCATGGGTATCGTCAACGCCGGCCAGCTGGAGATCTACGACGAGATCCCGCCGGCCCTGCGCGAGAAGGTCGAGGACGTGGTACTCAACCGCACCCCGGAAGGCACCGATGCCCTGCTGGCGATTGCCGACGACTACAAAGGTGGCGGCGCGGTCAAGGAAGTCGAGAACGAAGAGTGGCGTTCGCTGCCGGTCGGCAAGCGCCTGGAACACGCGCTGGTCAAAGGCATCACCGCCTTTATCGTCGAAGACACCGAGGAGTGCCGCCAGCAGTGCGCACGCCCGATCGAAGTCATCGAAGGCCCGCTGATGAGCGGCATGAACGTGGTCGGTGACCTGTTCGGCGCCGGCAAGATGTTCCTCCCGCAGGTGGTGAAATCCGCCCGGGTGATGAAGCAGGCGGTGGCCCACCTGATTCCCTTCATCGAAGCGGAAAAAGGCGACAAGCCCGAAGCCAAGGGCAAGATCCTCATGGCCACGGTCAAAGGCGACGTGCACGACATCGGCAAGAACATCGTCGGCGTGGTGCTCGGTTGCAACGGTTATGACATCGTCGACCTCGGCGTGATGGTCCCGGCCGAGAAGATCCTGCAGACCGCCCGCGAGCAGAAATGCGACATCATTGGCCTGTCCGGCCTGATCACCCCGTCGCTGGACGAGATGGTCCACGTCGCCCGCGAAATGCAGCGCCAGGACTTCCACCTGCCGTTGATGATCGGTGGCGCGACCACTTCCAAGGCGCACACGGCGGTGAAAATCGAGCCCAAGTACAGCAATGACGCGGTGGTCTACGTCACTGACGCCTCGCGTGCAGTGGGCGTTGCCACGCAATTGCTGTCCAAGGAACTCAAGCCGGGCTTTGTCGAGAAAACCCGCCTGGACTACATCGAAGTACGCGAGCGCACCGCCAACCGCAGCGCCCGCACCGAGCGCCTGAGCTACGAGCAGTCGATTGCGGCCAAGCCGAAATATGACTGGGCCGGTTATCAGCCGGCGGTGCCGAGCTTTACCGGGGTCAAGGTCCTGGAGAACATCGACCTCAAGGTGCTGGCCGAGTACATCGACTGGACGCCGTTCTTCATCTCCTGGGACCTGGCCGGCAAGTACCCGCGCATCCTCACCGACGAAGTGGTCGGCGAAGCGGCCACTGCGCTGTTCAAGGATGCCCAGGAAATGCTCGCCAAACTGATCGACGAGAAGCTGATCAGCGCCCGGGCGGTGTTCGGTTTCTGGCCGGCCAACCAGGTCAACCACGACGACATCGAAGTCTATGCTGCCGACGGCCAGCCGCTGGCCCGGCTCCACCATCTGCGCCAGCAGACCATCAAACCGGACAACAAGCCGAACTTTTCCCTGGCCGACTTCGTCGCGCCAAAGGAAACCGGCATCACCGATTATGTCGGCGGTTTCATCACCACCGCAGGCATCGGTGCCGAAGAAGTGGCCAAGGCTTACCAGGACAAGGGCGACGACTACAACTCGATCATGGTCAAAGCCCTCGCCGACCGCCTGGCCGAAGCCTGCGCCGAATGGCTGCACGAGCAGGTGCGTAAAGACTACTGGGGTTACGCCAAGGACGAGCACCTGGACAACGAAGCGCTGATCAAGGAGCAGTACTCGGGTATCCGCCCTGCCCCGGGCTACCCGGCCTGCCCGGACCACACCGAGAAGGAAACCCTGTTCCGCCTGCTCGATGGCACCGCCATCGGCGAAACCGGCCCCAGCGGCGTGTTCCTCACCGAGCACTTCGCCATGTTCCCGGCGGCGGCGGTCAGCGGCTGGTACTTCGCTCATCCGCAGGCGCAGTACTTTGCCGTGGGCAAGGTCGACAAGGATCAGGTGCAGAGCTACACCGCGCGCAAAGGCCAGGACCTGAGCGTGAGTGAGCGCTGGTTGGCGCCTAATCTTGGGTATGACAATTAAGTAGCGCAGGCATCATCGCCGGCAAGGCCGGCTCCCACAAAAAATCTGCAGCAGTCCAATTTGTGGGAGCCGGCCTTGCCGGCGATGGGGCCAGTACGGTCTACACTAGTGGGGATGGCCTATACTCAGGAGCCCCTCATGGACGACCCAGCCCAAGGCAAACCCCCAACTTTCTGGCAGATGCTGCAAAGCATTCTGGCGGCGGCGTTCGGCGTGCAAAGCGGCAAGAACCGCGCCCGCGACTTCACCTACGGCAAGGCCAGCCATTTCATTGTGCTGGGCACCGTCTTCACCTTGATCTTCATTCTGGTACTGGTGGGGCTGGTGCAACTGGCCATGCACCTCACCGCGCGCTGAAACGCAATCCGCCCGCAGATGTCCATTCTGCGGGCGGTTCATGATTACCCATCGCGTGATATTACTGGTGGCTGACCCAATACACCGCGGTCACAACAACCAGGACGATCAGACAGAGTATCGCCCAGGCATCGACACTGCTGTCACTCTTACCCGCTTTGGTCGAGTTTCCCATTGCATTGCCTCTTATTGGTGGTTATGGGAATGCATGTCACCCGTAGCAGTTAAGTCCAGCAATGCCCTTTGCTCAAGCAGGGCTATTTCAATATTTGACCGGCGCACTCAGGAATGGATAGCGGTACTCGGCAGGATGGCCCTGAGCGCTGAAACGGTTGAAGTCCAGCCCGTAGTCGGCCTGGCCATGAAGACTCAACCAGCGCCGGGCACGCAGCGGATCAATCAACTGCAGCACCGGCACCTGGTGATCGCGCTGTCCATCCCGATCAATTGGCAGATTCAGCGCATCATCGTGCAGCAACACCATGGCCCAGCCCCCCAGAGAGAAGTGCCCGCCCATCAGCACGCTGAGACGGCCGTCGATTCGCGCCTGTAGTGCTTGCGGGGAGCTGTTGACGGCACTGAACAGGACATCCTTGCCGGGCGTGCGGCCAGCTTCGACAAACGCCTGCATGGCACCAAAGGCCATCTCGTCGTTGGCCGACCAGACCAGTTCGATCTTCGGGTAGCGCTTCAACAATTGCTGCGCCTGCTCATAAGCCCGTTGCTGACCCCAGCCGCCATACACCACCTGGCGCAAGCGTACTTGCGGATGTTCGGCCAGGGCCCGGCGCATGCCCTGCTCGCGCAACTGCGCGGCGGGAGTGGTCTTGAGGCCGGAAAACGCCAGCAGCTCGATCGGTCGCTGCGAGCCGTCGCGCAGGTGCAGGGCAATCAGCTCCTTGAGCATCTGGTAGCCGGCCTGTTCATCGTTACCCACCAACGTGCCAAGCATTGGCGGGTACTTGTCCGGGTTAGCGCGAATCAACTCGGCCTGGTCTTGGGTCAGACCGTTATTGACCAGAAACAGCTTGACCCCGCTCCCCCGTGACAGGCGAATGATTTCGGGGGCCACGTACTGCTCATTGACCAGCACCAGATAATCAGGACGCTGCTTGCCTTCAAGCACTTGCCGCGCCTGATTCAGCGCCAGTTGCGGTTGCCGCTCACTGTATTCGATGCGCAACTGCATGCCCAGATCCTTGGCGGCGGCCTGCATGAAGTTCGAATAGCTGACCCAGAAGGTTTCGTTGGAATAGCCCGGATTGAGAAAAACCACCGACGCGGCCTGCGCGCTGGCAGCCAGCGGCAGACTCAGGCACAGGCTTTGGCACAAGGCCTTGAGCATGCGGATTCGCTCCTGCTATTCAAACCATTGATTATAAACACTGCAGAGGGTCGAACGGCGAAATGCCAGTCAGTCTCACTTAGTCCGAATGGTTCTTTTCATATGCAAAAACATCACTTTTGCGCATAAACGCAAACTGCTATCTTTCCTTCGCTCCGTTTAGGGAGTGCGCGGCCGTGCGCGCGATTAGCTGCAAGCAGCTTGAGAACAGGACCCCTATGTACGTATACGACGAGTACGATCAGCGGATCATCGAGGACCGCGTAAAGCAGTTCCGTGATCAGACCCGCCGCTATCTGGCCGGTGAGCTGAGCGAAGAAGAGTTCCGCCCCCTGCGCCTGCAAAATGGCCTCTATATCCAACGTTTTGCCCCGATGTTGCGGGTCGCCGTGCCTTATGGCCAGCTGACTTCGCGCCAGACTCGGATGCTGGCGAAGATCGCGCGCGACTATGACAAGGGCTATGCCCACATCAGCACCCGGCAGAACGTGCAGTACAACTGGCCTGCCCTGGAAGACATCCCGGAAATTCTGGCTGAGCTGGCCACCGTGCAGATGCACGCGATCCAGACCAGCGGCAACTGCCTGCGCAACGTCACCACCGACCAGTTCGCCGGTGTCGCTGCCGATGAAGTGATCGACCCACGCCCATGGTGTGAGATCGTTCGCCAGTGGACCACCTTCCACCCCGAATTCGCTTACCTGCCACGCAAGTTCAAAATTGCGATCAACGGCTCGAGCAGCGACCGTGCGGCCATCGAAGTGCACGATATCGGCCTGGAGCCGGTGTACAACGCTGCCGGCGAGCTGGGTTTCCGTGTCCTGGTCGGTGGCGGCCTGGGCCGCACCCCGGTGGTCGGCGCCTTCATCAATGAGTTCCTGCCGTGGCAGGACCTGCTCAGCTACCTGGACGCGATCCTGCGGGTTTACAACCGCTACGGCCGTCGCGACAACAAGTACAAGGCGCGGATCAAGATCCTGGTCAAAGCGCTCACGCCTGAAGTCTTCGCCGAGAAGGTCGAGGCCGAAATGGTCCACCTGCGCGGCGGCAGCACCACGCTGACCGAAGCCGAAGTGCAGCGCGTGGCCAAGCACTTCGTCGACCCGGACTACAAGGCGCTGGACAACCTCGACTTCAGCGAACTCGAGCAACAGCACCCAGGCTTCGCCCGCTGGCGCACCCGCAACGTCCTGGCGCACAAAAAGCCGGGCTACGTTGCCGTGACCCTGTCGCTCAAGCCTACCGGCGTCGCCCCTGGCGACCTGACCGACAAACAGCTCGATGCCGTCGCCGATCTTGCCGAGCGCTACAGCTTCGGCCAGCTGCGTACCTCTCACGAGCAGAACATCATCCTCGCCGATGTCGAGCAGAGCCAGCTGCACGCCCTGTGGCTGGAGCTGCGTGAAAACGGTTTCGCCACGCCGAACATTGGCCTGCTGACCGACATCATCTGCTGCCCGGGTGGCGATTTCTGCTCGCTCGCCAACGCCAAGTCGATCCCGATTGCCGAAGCCATCCAGCGCCGTTTCGACGACCTGGACTACCTGTTCGACATCGGCGAACTGGACCTGAACATCTCCGGCTGCATGAACGCCTGTGGTCACCACCACGTCGGCCACATCGGTATTCTCGGGGTGGACAAGAAAGGCGAAGAGTTCTACCAGGTCTCCCTCGGTGGCAGCGCCAGCCGCGACGCCAGCCTGGGCAAGATCCTCGGCCCTTCCTTTGCCCAGGACGCCATGCCGGATGTGATCGAGAAGCTGATCGACGTCTACGTTGAAAAACGTACCGAAGACGAGCGCTTCATCGACACCTACCAGCGTATTGGCATCGACCCTTTCAAGGAACGCGTCTATGCAGCGAATCATTAAAAACAACGAAATCGTCGACGAAACCTGGCACCTGCTGCCCAAGGACTTCAACATCGACGAAGTGACCAACTGCGACGACTACATCGTGCCATTGCAGTTGTGGCGTGAACACGGCCATATGCTCAAGGCCCGCGACGGCGGCCTGGGCGTATGGCTGGATGCCGACGAAGAGGCTGAAGAGATCGGCCACGTCGCCAACGAGTTCCAGGTTATCGCCCTGAACTTCCCGGCCTTCACTGACGGGCGCAACTACTCCAATGCGCGTCTGCTGCGTGATCGCTACAAGTTCACCGGTGAACTGCGCGCCATTGGCGACGTGCTGCGCGACCAGCTGTTCTACATGAAACGCTGCGGGTTCGACGCCTTCGCCCTGCGGGCCGACAAAGACCCGGTTGAAGCGCTGGAAAGTCTCAAGGACTTCTCGGTGACCTACCAGGCCGCAACCGACGAACCGCAACCGCTGTTCCGTCGCCGTTGAACAAACGAGGCCCCGCATGCGGGGCCTTGTTTTTTGTCACACCTCAGGCTGAACCTCTGCAGCCTGCGTCAACCTCAGCATCAGCGCGTCCTCAGCAACTTTCCTGGCGCTTTTCAGAGCGTCGCTCGCCTGCTGGTACTGCCCATCGTTGATTACAATCTTGTGCAACGTACCCTCTGCATTCATGGGTTCTGCGCCCAACACAGTGCGTAAGAACGTCAACACCTCGCTATCGAGCGCTTCAGGTCCCTCGTTGAACGCACCAACGCAGAAGTCCAGGTACTCCTGCCCCTCGGCCCACACCTCCCGGAAACTATCGAATTGCGACGCGTAGCGCTGCTCCAGGTACCGCGTCCAATTGATATCCTCGACCATCCATACCTGCCGGTTGGCGACCGTATCACTCGCCAAGACAGCACTTTTAACCCGCTGTACCGTCTGCGGCGACAGATTGGCAAAGTCCTGATAAAGCATGCCGCTGGACGGCTCCGGATAATCCAGCTCACTCGCCAGCTGCTGGCGCAAGGTCAGTCGAATTTCGATGTCGTCGACTTCGTTACGCCTCAACAGGGCATCAGTGATGTCATCCAGCGGATCCAATGGGGTCAGCGCACTGTCCGACAGCAAGGCTCGACGCCGCTGCTTGCGAGCCAATGACAGTACATCGGCCATGCGCTGGACTTCATGGCGACGGAACAACTGTTTGTACAAAGCCAGCAACTCGGCACCGCGCTCAGCAGTGATGGCTTCCTGGCTTCGTTCAAACACCAGCACCGCAATTTCCAGGGCGCTGAAAGCATCGGCACCGGCATCGCCACAGGTGACCGGAAACGCTTCGGCAATGTCAAGCAGCTCCTCTCTCAGTTGCGTGTGCTGCGAGGCAAGCCGAAGCATTGACCACACTCGCTTGCGCACATCCGCCCCATTGCGTTGAAACTCCCTGGACAAGGCCAGCCGCTCAAGCATTTCACGCAGTGCCTTGTGCCCCTCATTCTGGAACAGCTCATCCCACAGGTCGCGTTGCGCCAAGGTTGCGCCCCGCAGCCAGGGACCGCCAGGCTGCACCTGTATGACAACTTCAGGCTCGAACTCTACCCCGATCAGATCCAGGCGCGCGATGCTCTCGGCGTCCAGCGGGTTGAAATACAGGTTCAGCCCCTGCGCAGCATGTGTATTGGCGCGCAGACCAGCGCCAAAACGCGTGGCAGCCAGGTCCGGCAACTCAATGATCTGGTTGCGACTGAGGTCGACTATTCGCAACTCATAGGGATTCTGGTTCATCAGCGTGGTCAACTCGGCGGGCCATTCACTTACCCCGCACCCCTGAAGATCCAAATCCCGCAGCTGCACAAGGTTGCCAAGCTCGGGAAACCGCCTCAAGTAGTTGCCGCTTAACCTCAAACGCTGCAGGCGGACAAACCTTGAGAAGACCTGGGCGCCTGCTTCATCCAGCTCCAGCCCAGTCCTGCTCAAATCCAGCTCCTGCAGGGGTAAACGAGCCAGGGTTGCCAAGCCTTCGCTAGTCAAACTCACCGGGTTGTAACGCAAGCTCAGATGGCTCAATGCAGGCAAACTGGCCAGCGTTTCCAGCGCCGCATCCGGGATACTGCCCAGTCCGTTGCTTTGCAACTCCAGCCGCTGCAGGCCTACCAATGGCCTCAGCGCCTCAAACATCGTATCGCTGCTGATCAGGTCGATCTCTCTCAAGTTCAAATAGTGCAGGCCAGTCAATGCGCTGATATCAGGCGGAATAGCCCTGAACGGGTTACCTTCCAACGACAGGTTTTGCAGTCTGGGAAAACACTCCAGGAACACCGTGGGCATTTGTTGAAGGTTCATTCGGCTCATGTTCAAGCTTCGGATATGGTCGAAGCGCGCCGTCAATACCGGTAGATGCCCGGTATCCCGTTCATGCAGATTCAACAGCGATCTTTGGCGACCACCTATTCGACGCCAGGCGTTTACCAATTGATCCCTGGTTCTTGCGCGAGCAACGCGCTGAAAGGGGCCTTCACTGGCCTCGACCCACTCATCGAGGGTTGTCTGGAGCACTCTACGTTCGGTCTCCAGCCTGAGAACAACATTTTCCAATGTCTGATTGTGCTGCTGATGGAACCGAATGAGCTCGTCAAGTTCCGAGTTCTCCAGCTCCGGGAACATTGCCCTGAGCTTTGCCTTGAGGACCCAATTTCGCACTGATCCGCCCAAAGGGTACCCAACACGTCCATCGGCCAGGCGCAAAGGTGAGCGAAACCAGGGCTTGATTGGCTGCTGGCCAAGTAGTTTCGCCGCCCTCGCGCGATCCTCAACAGCAAGCGCATACAGGGCAGTGTGCAACGAATGTGTGGCATAGATATCGAGGTTCAACGCCCTTCGCTCGCTATCGGGCAGGGCTTTGAGCAGAGAGACGATAACCGCCTGATCCTTGCTCAGTTCAACCCCCTGAGCGTCATAGACGGTATAACGCTCTCTCTGGCGTACCAGCACCTTCAGTTCGCCGCCAGGTTCGCCGACGCTGGCCAGCAAGCGACCGGACCACACCTCCTCGCGCATTTCCAGACGAACCGAACCAGTCCAGCCAGGCAGTTCAGTCAACAGCCCCAACGCCAGGCGGTCGCTGTCCAGACTTGCCAGGGTGGCTTCATGCACGCCCTGTATTGCCCGACTCAGGACAATCTGGCGTTGATACTTCCGGGCCTCTTCGGCCAGACGCATCGGTACACGACCATCACTGGCTTGCAGTTGCAGGCGTTCAGCGGCGTCAGCAGCATTGACGATCTCCAGTGCGGCAGCGTCAGTAAGCATTGGGAAGTCGCGAATCAGGCGTGCCTGTTCAACGGAACGAATCGGATGATTATGCTCAGATATAATCTTGAAAATATAAGCACGGTGGTTTACAGCGCGCTCAGCAATAAGAATGCGCAACACCTCCTGTCGTTTATTAGCCTCGACACTGGATCCGAACAGCTCAAGGGCTTCGGTCTCGTTCAGGTCTGTGAGTACTTTGTCGGCAAGCTCGTTAGCGTACAGCTCCTTCGTCGATATACGTATGACCCGCCCATTGGGCCAGAGATCTGCACCATAGCGAACAGGCGCCTTATGCAGATTGCCCTCCTCATAGACTTCGAGCACCCGCTGCGGCCAGCGCGGTAATTCCTGAATCAGCACGGGCCCCAGCCCCAGTCCCAAGCTCTCCACATCGGGAGCACCCACCCTCAAATTGTGGATCAATCTGGTCACCCGACGGTCAACCTGAAAGCGTTGTAACGTGTCCCTGAGTAGCGGCGGTATCGGTAACTGATCCAAGTGCATACGCCTTAGTACATCATCGTCGATTCCACTTATCCGTACTGCCTGTTCGAGCACCTGATCAGGCAATCCGTGTGTCGCCGAACCAATACGGCGGAGCAACTTTTCATGGCTCCATTGCAGCGGTTGCTCACCGACAGCTTGCCAGGTGCCCTCCTGGTTATGCTTGAGGGCCGGCTGATAAGCATCGGGGTCATCTGGATGGCGAACCGACCAGGCACCGTCAGCGCCTTCGAATACTTCGAAAACCTGCCCGTCGATTCGGATGTAGGATTTGCCATCAAGGCGGTACACCCCCATGTCATTCGGGGCGATGTCTGTCAGTTCGACATTGCGGGCATAGGGCGTCAGGTCAGGCTTCCACAAGCGCTGCTCGCCGTTGGGCAAGGTGACACGCACCAGGCTGTCCACACGCTCGCTTGCCTGCAATGGTGCGGCAACGTGGCCTGCGGCACCCAAGCCAACAGCCAGGACGACATTCAGAGCCACCGACTCAAAATGCGCCAACGCCTCATCCAGCTCGCCGGCCTCCCAGGCATGGGCCCCATCGACAATTTCCTTGACCAGTTGCCCGGCGGCGACCGCCGCCATGACTGCATCGAGCACAGGCACAAAGAACGCAGCGGCATTGAGCGCGTTGAAACCAATGTTTTCCCAGTAAGCCAGGCGTTGCTTCTTCGCCGCCTCATCGACCTCCGCACTGGGCACGGCAAGGTCGCGGGCATTGGCCTTGATTCGCTTCAGCAACTGGTCTTGTACATAGCCAAACAACTCACTTTCAATCGCCACATCACGCAGGTGCAGATTGGCCTCGGGTTTGAGTTGGCCACCGGCATCAAGGCTGCGGTCATACAGCGCCTCATCGAGCCGCGTGAAGAAATGTTCTTGCTCATGCCTGGGCACAAAAGATCGAAACAGCTCCAGGTAAGTAGACGTCAGCAGGTTTATGCGCAGGTCTTGCTTGAACGCCGCCACTGAAGCGTATTCTTTGAGCGGGTACAGCGGTGCGCCTGGCAAGTAGACGACAATCGGCTCGACCTCGTCGCTGACGACCCGATTGGCACTGAACACCAGTACACCGTCCAGCGCTGACTGGAACATGCTCAGTGATTGGCAGATCACAGGCTTGCCATGCAGAAGCGGGGCTCGCTCGCCTTTGAGCAAGTCGTTGAACATCTGCTGAACCGGAGCAGAGATTTCGCCCTTCATCAGCGCTGTTTGCGCAACAAGGCGCAAATTGTCCTTGTAGGCGTTGATCGACAACATGCGAACGGCATCCCGAGTCGAAGGACTCTCGAACACTTCGCTCAGGTGCGCCTGATACTTGCCGCCCAGATCCAGCTCATGACACAAGGCGGCAAAGCGCGCGGGCTCGATGTCCAGCTGGCGGGTATAGCGGTATTGAAAGCGCGGGTAAGCACCTTCCTGCCCAGGTGCCAGCTCCAGTAGAAAATCTCCCTTGGCGGCCAAGGCACTGCCCGGCAGGAATTCGCTATCGGCGGCAAAATTCTGCATTGCCGCCTGGAGCAGGCTTTGCTGGCGTGGTCTGATCCGCAGCACGCTACCCAGCAGTACAGACTCTTGATGAATCTCCACCAGCTCGGTGGTGTTGACGTCGAGTTCGACATCCAGGTCGGCTTTCAGCCTGGCCTTGAGCAAAGGCTCGGCGAAGGCGCCCAAGCCCTGAAAGTCTTTCAATGCCGTGGCCAAGGCCCGCACTGAACGGCGGCTGCTTTGCTGAGCGTCGAGCAACGCCTGACGGGCGTCTTCGCTTGCATCAAAAAACCAGGCGCTGGAACCGGAGGGATTCAACTGGGCCGGACGCTGGCTTTCGCGCCAGCGCTTGAGGTCGGCGACAGTGGCATGCTTGAGCCAGTCCGGTAGGCGGTCGACTAAAAAGCGGCCATGCAGGCCAGGGACCGAGATCGATTGAGAAGTCAGCATAGGGGGTCTCCCGTGGTCAGTTGGACCCGCAGGAAACCCGAGTTACCCTATGCCGTGGTGTTACATATTGCTCAACGCCATTGACCGAGCTTGCTCCAGAGCCCGAGCAACGTGTTTTCGATCGAACCGCTGGCCGCCAACCCTACCCGCTCTTGCAGGCTTTTGCGTTCGGCATAGTGCAGGTGATACAGATTCGCCTCACGTGCGCGGTCGCCCAGGTACTCGTCGCTGGTTTTGAGCTCGTCAATCAACTGCTTGTTCAGGGCGGCGACGCCCAACCACACTTCACCGGTGGCCACATCGTCGATATGCAACTGCGGGCGATAGCGCGAGACGAAGTCCTTGAACAGCTGGTGGGTGACGTCCAGGTCTTCCTGGAATTTTTCCCGACCCTTTTCCGTGTTTTCGCCAAACACCGTCACGGTGCGCTTGTATTCGCCGGCAGTGAACACTTCAAAGTCGACATCATGCTTTTTCAGCAGGCGGTTGACGTTAGGCAACTGCGCCACCACGCCAATCGAACCGAGAATGGCAAAAGGCGCACTGACGATCCTGTCGCCAATACAGGCCATCATGTAACCGCCGCTGGCAGCAACCTTGTCGATACAGACGGTCAGCGGAATGCCCGCCTGACGAATACGTGCCAACTGCGAAGCGGCCAGACCGTAGCTGTGAACCATGCCACCGCCGCTCTCCAGGCGCAGCACCACTTCATCGCGCGGCGTCGCCAGGCTCAGCACGGCAGTGATCTCGTGACGCAGGCTTTCAGTGGCCGAAGCCTTGATGTCACCGTCAAAATCGAGCACGAAGACCCGCGGTTTGTCTTCGGGGGTTTTCTTCTGCTGCTTTTGCGCCTTGGCCTGCTGCTTGCGCAGGGCCTTGAGCTGGGCTTTGTCCAGCAGGCTGCTTTCCAGGCGCTCGCGCAAGTCCTTGTAGAACTCGTTGAGCTTGTTGACCTGCAACTGGCCGCCCGCCTTGCGCCGGCCTTTGCCACGCAAACCGGCAATCGCCGAAAGAACAACCAGAATCGCGATCACCAGGGTCGCGGTCTTGGCGAGAAAGCTTGCGTACTCTGCAAGAAACTCCACAGTAACTCCTTAACATGCCGGCGCCCGAACGGCGCGAACCGATAGTCAAGCATACCGACGCGGCCTTGCCCCTGCCAGCGTAGGAAATCTCCAGCAATGCAGTTCAAACGCTCTTTTCAAACGCTTGTATGTTTTTTCGTTGACAGCCCGCCAGCGGCATCCTAACCTCGGCCTCATTCTCAGCGCAGGCGCACGACGTGGGCAGTATCTACCTGATTCGACATGGCCAGGCCTCATTCGGTGCAGACGACTACGACGTCCTCTCTCCGGTGGGCATGCGCCAGAGCGAAGCACTCGGCGAACACCTGGCCCAGCTGGGGGTACGCCTGGATCGTTGCCTGGCTGGCGACTTGCGCCGCCAGCAAGATACCGCGCGCCTGGCGTTGGCAGCCATGCATGACGCCGGCTGCAACGTGCCGCAGCTGGAAACCGATGCCGCTTTCAACGAGTTCGATGCCGACGCCGTGATCCGCAGTCTGTTGCCCGGCTTGTTGCCAGAAGAGCCCGAAGCCCAGCATATCCTGCGCAACGGTGCTCAGAATCGCCGCGAGTTCCAGCGCCTGTTCGCGCTGCTTATCCAGCGTTGGCACGGTGGTGAGCACCAAAGCGATTGCCTGGAGTCCTGGCAGGGTTTTGTCGAACGTGTCGACGCAGGCCTGCAGCGGGTGCTGCAACAGGCCAGCAACGGCGACAACATTGCGATTTTCACCTCGGGTGGCACGATCACCGCCCTGCTCCACCTGGTTACCCGTATCACTGCCAGCCAGGCTTTCGAGCTGAACTGGCAGATCATCAACACCTCGCTCAGCCAGCTGAAGTTTCGTGGCCGCGAGGTGGCCCTGGCTTCCTTCAACAGCCAAGCGCATGTGCAGCTGCTGAAGGTGCCGGAGCTCATCACCTACCGTTGAGTCCCGGCCCGTGGCAGCCTTCACCGGTTGCCGTAATCACTTAATAAGGAACACACCATGAGCGATGTAGCAAAAGCCGTCGAAGCGATGAAAGCCAAGTTCAACCCAGCCGCTGCTGCCGGTCTTGACCTGGTGTTCGGTTTCAACATCACCGACGAAGACAAGCACTACGCCCTGATCGTCAAGGATGGCACCTGCGAAATCCAGGAAGGCGAAAACGCCGACGCCAACTGCACCCTGGTGCTGGACAGCGAAACCCTCAAAGGTATCGTCAGCGGCGACACCGATGGCATGCAAGCATTCATGGGCGGCAAGCTGCGCGTTGAAGGCGACATGATGCTGTCGATGAAGCTGAGCGAGCTGTTCCCGGCCTGAGCCCTGCGCTGATGCCAGACAAAACCGAAGCCTTGAACGGCTTCGGTTTTTTTTCGTCTGCTCTTCGGTGGGAGCGGGCTTGTCCCGCGATGCGATGTGACTGAGAGATCGCGATCGCGGGGCAAGCCCGCTCCCACTGGCTGTCACCCATCAGGGGCGTTGATCGACCTGCAACACGCTGGCCTATAAGGCTGTGTCAGACTTGTTCGGGTCTGTCGCGAGAATTAGATTAGCCAATAGTCACTGGCTTCAATCATAAGGGAAAAGCATGACGCTCACCGATCAGTCCACCCAGGTCCGCCCCGGCGAAGAACTCGATGCCGCTGTCATCGACCCTTATCTGAAGGCGCACATTGCCGGTCTTTCCGGCACACCGCAAATCAGTCAGTTCCCCGGCGGCGCGTCCAACCTGACGTACCTGGTGCAATACCCCGAGCGCGAGTTCGTCCTGCGCCGTCCGCCGTTCGGCCACAAGGCCAAGTCGGCCCACGACATGGGGCGCGAGTTCCGCATCCTCAACCAGCTCAACAGCGGCTTCCCCTACTGCCCCAAGGCCTACGTGCATTGCACCGACGAGGCGCTGATCGGCGGCGAGTTCTACGTCATGGACCGGGTCAAGGGCATCATCCTGCGCTCGGACCTGCCGCCGGAGCTGGGCCTGGATGCCACACGCACCGAGGCGCTGTGCAAGAGCTTCATCGAACGCATGGTCGAACTGCACCAGGTGGACTACAACGCCTGCGGCCTGGGCGACCTGGGCAAGCCGGAAGGTTACGTGCAGCGTCAGATCGAGGGCTGGAGCAGTCGCTATGAGAAGGCCCTGACCCCGGATGCGCCGCGCTGGGAAAAGGTCATCGCCTGGCTGCGCGAAAAGATGCCGGCCGATCATCCCAAGCCTGCCATCGTGCACAACGACTACCGCTTCGACAACGTCATCCTCGATGCCGACAACCCGATGCGCATCATCGGTGTGCTCGACTGGGAAATGACCACCATCGGCGACCCGTTGATGGACCTGGGCAACACCCTGGCCTACTGGATCGAAGCCAGCGACCCGGCACCGGTGCAGCTGATGCGCCGTCAGCCAAGCAACGCCCCGGGCATGCTCACCCGCCAGCAGTTCGTCGACTACTACGCCGAACGTGCCGGAATCAGCATCGACAACTACGACTTCTATTACACCTACGGACTGTTCCGTCTGGCCGGTATCGTCCAGCAGATCTACTACCGCTTCTTCCACGGCCAGACCCAGGACAAGCGCTTCGCCCAGTTCATTCATATGAACAAGCTGCTGGAGCATATGAGCCTGCAGGTCATCGCCAAGTCCAGCCTCTGACGACTACAACAAGGAAAAGACCATGTCCAAGACCCAACTGTTCGACCTCGACGGCAAGATCGCCTTTGTTTCCGGTGCCAGTCGCGGCATCGGCGAGGCGATTGCCCACCTGCTGGCCCAGCAAGGCGCCCATGTGATCGTTTCCAGCCGCAAGCTCGACGGCTGCCAGCAAGTCGCCGACGCCATCGTCGCCGCCGGCGGCAAGGCCACGGCGATTGCCTGCCATATTGGCGAGATGGAACAGATCAACGCCGTGTTTGCAGCTATCCGCGAGCAGTTCGGGCGCCTGGATATCCTGGTCAACAACGCCGCGACCAACCCGCAGTTCTGCAACGTGCTGGACACCGACCTTGGCGCCTTCCAGAAGACCGTCGATGTGAACATCCGCGGTTACTTCTTCATGTCGGTCGAAGCCGGCAAGCTGATGCGCGAAAACGGTGGCGGCAGCATCATCAACGTCGCTTCGATCAACGGGGTATCGCCAGGCGTGTTCCAGGGCATCTACTCGGTGACCAAGGCAGCGGTGATCAACATGACCAAGGTCTTCGCCAAGGAATGCGCACCCTTCGGCATTCGCTGCAACGCCCTGCTGCCTGGCCTGACCGACACCAAATTCGCCTCGGCACTGGTCAAGAACGACGCCATCCTCAACACCGCGCTGCAACAGATCCCGCTCAAGCGCGTGGCCGACCCGAAAGAAATGGCCGGTGCGGTGCTGTACCTGGCCAGTGACGCCTCGAGCTACACCACCGGTGTGGCATTGAACGTGGACGGCGGTTTCCTCTCCTGATTGCGCAGCGGCATCAAGGGGCAAGCCCGCGCTGCTCTGCCAGCAGCTGCTGGATCACTTGCTCCTGGGTGTCATAGGCGCCCTCGCCAAAATGCACAAAACGCACCTGGCCCCGGGCATCGACAAAGTAGTGCGCCGGCCAGAACTGATTGCCGAAGGCATTCCAGATGGCATAACGGTTGTCGATGGCCACCGGGTACTCGATACCCAGCTTGGCGACTTGCCCACGCACGTTGTCGATGTCGTTTTCGTAGTCGTACTCCGGGGTGTGCACGCCGATCACCACCAGGCCCTGGTCGGCGTAGCGCTTGGCCCAGTTGTTGACGTACGGCAGGCTACGCCGGCAATTGATACAGTCGTAGGTCCAGAAATCCACCAGCACCACCTTGCCCTTGAGCGCTTCGCGATCCAGCGGTGGCGAGTTGAGCCACTGCACTGCGCCGCTCAATTCAGGCATGGGCCCCAGGGTGTCCAGCTGCGAGGGGCCGGCCAGCAAGCGCCCGCCCAGGCCTGAAGCAATCAGTGAAAGGGCCAGCGCAGCGGCGATGCCAACCCTGCGCCGTGTTGGATTCAGGCGGCGCAAGGCGCCGCCCAGCGATGTGAACAATGACATGCTCGGCTCTCTCCGTGAGGGTGCTTAACCGCCTTCGTGGCAGGCACCGGTGGCGTAGGTCTGGTATTGCACGCTGTGCGGCTGGCCTTTGGAGTCCAGGTAGTCCATCTTCGCCGTGACCACGCCACAGGCCTCGCCATTGTTGTTTTCGTGGATGGACAGGACTTTCTTCACGTCCAGATGCTGGCCGTAATGATAGTTCTGCACGGGTATGCTGCTGTCAGCAAAGGCACTGAAGGCACCGAAACCGAAAAGGGCGAACAGGCTGATGCGAGCCAGGGTCTTGATAGTCATCTCGAGTCTCCCGGGTGAAAATCTCACCCTCTGCCGGAGAGGAAGGACCCTCCCCGTTGAGACCTATTTGAGGCGCCCAAGGTATCGCCGATGTGTCTGGATCACGCCGGATTGCCTCTTCAGGTATCTGCCGGCACAACAGATACACTGCAATACAAACCCCGGCAGGCAAGCGCCACCGGGCTCTGTACACTTCAGGCCAAAGCGCTTGAACAGGAGCCGGGCATGGATCATATCGATCATGTGCTGATCGTCGACGACGATCGCGAAATCAGAGAACTGGTAGGCAACTACTTGAAGAAGAACGGGCTGCGCACCAGCATCGTCGCTGACGGCCGGCAGATGCGCGCCTTTCTGGAATCCAACGTGGTCGACCTGATCGTCCTCGACATCATGATGCCCGGCGACGACGGCCTGTTGCTGTGTCGCGAGCTGCGGGCCGGTAAACACAAGGCCACCCCGGTGCTGATGTTGACCGCGCGCAACGACGAGACCGACCGCATCATCGGCCTGGAGATGGGCGCCGACGACTACCTGACCAAACCCTTCTCGGCCCGCGAACTGCTGGCACGCATCAATGCCGTGTTGCGCCGCACGCGGATGCTGCCGCCGAACCTGACCCTCAGCGAAAGCAGCCGCTTGATCGCGTTTGGCCAATGGCGTCTGGACACCACCGCCCGTCACCTGCTCGACGGCGACGGTACCCTGGTGGCCCTCAGTGGCGCCGAGTACCGTTTGCTACGGGTGTTCCTCGACCACCCACAGCGAGTACTCAGCCGCGAGCAACTGCTCAACCTCACCCAGGGCCGCGAAGCGGATATCTTCGACCGCTCCATCGACCTGCTGGTCAGCCGCTTGCGCCAACGCCTGCAGGACGACGCCCGCGAGCCGGCCTATATCAAGACTGTGCGCAGTGAGGGCTATGTGTTCTCGCTACCCGTACAACTGGTCGAGCCGCAGTCATGAGTGCACCGCTGCGCTGGCCGCGCACCCTGGCCTCGCGCCTGGCACTGATCTTTTTCACCGGGCTGGTGCTGGCCTATGGATTGTCGTTCAGTTTTCAGTTCTACGAGCGCTACATCAGTTCACGTTCGATGATGCTCGGTAACCTGGAGCAGGACGTGTCCACCTCGGTAGCCATCCTCGACCGCCTGCCCGCCGCGGAACGCGAGGCCTGGCTGCCGCGCCTGGAACGGCGTACCTACCGTTACCGGCTTGATGAAGGCCAATCGGGTCAGCCGCTGTCATTGGCCAACGCGCCGATGGCGGCCCAGTCCATCGACAAAGCCATCGGCCATCAGTACCCGTTGATTTTCAACAATCTCGCCGGCCCGAATCCGCACTTTCAGGTGCACCTGCGCCTGGCCGACGGCAAACCGCTGACGGTGGATGTCACGCCGGCACCGATACCGTTATCGACCTGGTTGCCGGTGGTGTTGCTGATTCAACTGGCGCTGTTGCTGCTATGCACATGGCTGGCGGTGAAGACCGCGATCAGCCCGCTGACCCGCCTGGCCCACGCCGTCGACAGCCTCGACCCCAATGCACCGGGCCCGCTGCTGGATGAAAGCGGCCCGCGCGAAGTGCGCTACGCCGCTGTGGCCTTCAACTCATTGCAAGCGCGCATCGCCGCCTACCTCAAGGAGCGCATGCAGCTGCTGGCGGCGATATCCCATGATCTGCAAACCCCCATCACGCGCATGAAGCTGCGGGTCGAAGTGATGGACCCGTCGCACGAGAAAGACAAACTCTGGAGCGATCTGGAAGCCATGGAACACCTGGTGCGCGAGGGCGTAGCCTATGCGCGCAGCATCGACGGCAGCACCGAAGCCAGTTGCCGGGTCAACCTCGACGCCTTTCTCGACAGCCTGGTGCTCGACTACCAGGACAGCGGCCAGCAGGTGTTGCTTGAGGCCAGCACCGGCGCGGTGATCGACACCCGCCCGCATGCCTTGCGCCGGGTGCTGGTCAACCTGATCGACAATGCCCTCAAGTTCGCCGGCGCCGCGCAGCTGGAAGTCGAGTCAGGTGCGGGCCGTACCACCCTGATCCGGGTGCTGGACAATGGCCCCGGCATTCCCGCCGATGAACTTGAAGAGGTGCTCAAGCCGTTCTACCGCGTCGAAGGCTCGCGCAACCGCACCACCGGCGGCACCGGCCTGGGCCTGGCCATCGCCCATCAGCTGACCCAGGCCATCGGCGGCAGTCTGAGCCTGAGCAATCGCGACGGCGGTGGTCTGTGCGCACAGATCGAGTTGCCCGCACGGGGCGTCTGAAGCCTTCAGTACATAGCGATACATAACGGGCGGTGGCCGACACACTGCAGATAACTGCCCTTGCAAAACTCCCGGACAGATAAGGCGCCGCCACCCCGACGGCGCCCTCTGCCTCTGGAGCCCTTGATGAAACTGCCCCCTTTGCCCTCCGGCTGGAAACTGTTCGGCCTGCTGGCCGTGTTGACCCTGGCGATGACCGCACTGATCCTGGCCGCCCAGCCGCTGGGCGCAGACGGCCTGCGCAGTGCTATCCGCGCCACCGCCCGCAGCTCGTTCGCCTTGTTCCTGCTGACCTTCCTGGCCTCGTCCCTGGCCATTCTGCTACCGGGTGACACGACGCGTCGGCTGCTGCGCGAGCGGCGCTACCTGGGCCTGGCATTTGCCTTCTCGCACACCGTGCACGGGGTGTTGATCTACCGCTATTCGCAGCAGTTTCCAGCGCTTTTCTGGGCTGGGCGCACGCTCACCTCAAGCCTGCCCGGCAGCTTCGGTTACCTGTTCATCCTGTTGCTGACCCTGACCTCGTTCAAGGCACCGATGCGCCTGCTCGGGTCGCGGGCCTGGAAGCAACTTCACAGTGTCGGTACCTGGGTCATTGCCCTGGTGTTCTGCCTGTCGTTCTACAAACGCATTCCCATGGGCGCCTGGTATGTGCTGGCTTTCTCGACAATGTTCGCCGCCATTGCCCTCAAACTCACCGCCAAACTGGCCCTGCGCGTGCGCCGTGCAGCAGTGGCCTTTGCGTCCTGATCGAGGAACTTGTCATGACCGCTATCACTACCCCGTTCGCGCCCCTGAACCGCCTTGGCGCCTGGAGCGCCGACCTTGCCTTGCGAGTGTTCCTGGCCTGGGAATTTTTCGAATCAGGCTGGCAAAAATGGAATGGCGAGAACTGGTTCGATCAGCTCCAGTCGGCCTTTCCTTTCCCGTTCAACCAGCTGTCGGCCAGCTTCAACTGGCAGCTGTCGATGTGGGCAGAACTGCTGTGCGCGTTGTTGCTGTTGATCGGCCTGGCGACGCGCTTCTCTGCACTGGTGCTGTTCATCGTCACCGTGGTGGCCATTGCCGCGGTACATTGGCCGGCGCACTGGTCGGGACTGGCAGAGCTGGCACAAGGGTACTCGATCAGTGACCACGGCTTTGGCAATTACAAGCTGCCGTTGATCTACCTGGTGGCATTGGTGCCGCTGATGCTCAACGGGGCCGGGAAACTGAGCCTGGATAATCTGCTGCAGCGTTGGCGGCGTTGAGATGATCGCGGGGCAAGCCCGCTCCCACAGACGGTGGGAGCGGGCTTGCCCCGCGATGCTACTGCGCCGGCAACACCGCCGGCTTATCGGCATCCTTGAGCAGAAACACCACGAACTTCGCCGGCTTGTCCTGGCTGGCATTGCGCCCGACCGTGTGGATATCGGCCGGGCCTTCATGGAAGGCCTGGCCAGGCATCAAGGTGACTTCCTTGCCACCCTTCACCCCCATGACCACCGAGCCCTCCAGCACATAGACAAAACCGTGGGCGTCATGACGGTGCACCGGGTCGGCGCCCCCTGGCGGATAGGCCACCTCCAGGATCAGCACTTCCTTGCCCGGGTAGTCGGGCAGCGCCTGGGTCATCACCGGGGTAACGGTGGGCGGCGGCGCGCTGGTGGTCGGGGATTGGCCATGAACGGCCGTAACGCCCATCAAAGGTACAAGCACAAGCAATGACTGGATGCGCATAGGGCTCTCCTGGTCTTGTGTGTCAGCGTTGGACAGGTGTGTTTTTCAACCACG
The DNA here is from genome assembly GCF_059415665.1 of Pseudomonas sp. GW821-FHT10B02. Taxonomy (NCBI): domain Bacteria; kingdom Pseudomonadati; phylum Pseudomonadota; class Gammaproteobacteria; order Pseudomonadales; family Pseudomonadaceae; genus Pseudomonas; species Pseudomonas sp. GW821-FHT10B02. The sequence goes on from NZ_JBWKNR010000005.1 coordinate 242,975, forward strand.
TCTGGAAATGCAGACCACCGGTGATCGCATCGGCGTCAGGCGTCAGCGAGCGATCATCGATCGGTGCGCCAAAATAAGTGGCCTGGGGATCGGCGATCACTTCGCGGGGGTCCTGTTGATGCAGCAGATAACTGCGCACGAACTCGTCCAGCGGCTGACGGTCAGGCCCCGCTACCTCGAAGGTGCGATTGGCCGCAGGCTTGTCGACCAGCTCGGCCAGGACCTGGGCAACGTCGGATGAAGCGATCGGTTGCAGCGCCGCGGTGGTGACACGCACACAGTTGCCGTCGGCACCGGAGTAGGCAATCGCACCCATGAACTCGAAAAACTGCGTGGCCCGCAGGATGGTATAGGGCACACCGGCGTGTTTGATCAGCTCCTCCTGAGCCATCTTGGCGCGAAAGTACCCGCTTTCCAGCATGCGCTCGGTGCCCACCACGCAGAGTGCAATGTGATGCTTCACCCCGCAGGCCTTTTCGGCGGCAAACAGATTGCGCCCGCAGGTTTCGAAGAACCGTAGCACTGCAGCGTCCTCGAACGACGGCGAGTTAGCCACATCCACCACTACATCAGCGCCTTCCAGTGCCAGCTCCAGGCCTTCACCGGTCAGGGCATTGACGCCGGTTTGCGGGGATGCGGCAAGCACCGCATGCCCCTTCGCACGCAGGTTGTTGCACAACTGGGTACCGATCAGGCCGGTACCGCCGATCACAACGACTTTCATGGCAGAGTCTCCCGCAAAGTGGGCGGCGAGCGTGTCCGACGCCACGGGATGACTGCATTAGGTGGTAAGGGGCCCGCTCGTTGGTAGCGTTGCAACAATCCATGATAGTGCTTCGTGCCCTGGCGAGCGCAGGGACGGATCAGTGGTTAGCCCATCCCACAGGTCAGAAGCGCTCGTCCAGTATCGCCGGCAAGGTCAGTTCCCTGACAAAACTGGCTGACGACAGACTGAGGGCCATGCTCACCACCTGAACCACATCGTGTACCGGGATCAATTGCCCCTCACCCTGCTGCTCAGCCACCTCACGCGGGACAGCCAGGGCGTCATCGGTGTTCAGATAACCCAGGTTCAGGCAGGTAACCCCCAGGTGCTGCTGGCGATAGCCCTCGCGCAAGGCATCGGCAATGCCTTGCAGGGCGAACTTGGACGCGCCGAAAGTGACTTCCGGTCGCCCGCTGCGGGCAAGTCCAGAGGTTGAGCCGGTGAGAATGATGCGCGGGCGGGTGCTTTGCAGCAGGGTCGGCAGCAGGCGCTTGATGACCAGCAGGGTTGCGGTGATGTTGCAGCTGACAATGGCTTCGATCTGTTCCTCGTCATCTTCGAGAAAGTCGTAGCCGGCGCCAAAAGCACGCTGTTCCCAGATCCCCAGGTTGTAGATCAAGGTGTCCAGTCCCTGTTCAGCCACCGCCTGCTCCAGTTGCTGTGCGGCTTGCCGGGGATGGGTCAGGTCGGCCGCAATCCATTGGATCTGCACTCCGGGTTGAGCGTCGAGCCCTTGCGGCTTGCTGCGCGACACACCGATCAGGGTGTCGCCCGCCTCTCCCAAGCCCTCGATCAACGCCTTGCCCAAGCCTTTGCTGGCACCTACCACCATGGTTCTCATCGCCTGTCTCCTGACGTGGCTTGCTGTTTGAGGCAGACATGCCAGCAGAACGATGAGGGCTTGGCAAAGCGTCGACTGTATCCGGATGTGTAGCTGCCAGCCGCTATGCCAGGTAGCGCCGGAACCAATCCAGGGTCCGCTCCCAGGCCAGCTTCGCCGCCGCTTCGTCGTAGCGCGGCGTGGTGTCGTTGTGAAAGCCGTGATTGGCGCCGGGATAAAAATAGGCTTCGAAGGTCTTGCCCGTCGCCTTCAGCGCTCGCTCATAGGCTGGCCAGCCCTCATTGATGCGGGTGTCCAGCTCGCCGTAATGCAACAACACCGGTGCCTTGATCTTCGCGACATCCTTGGTGTCCGGCTGACGTCCGTAGAAAGACACCGCCGCCCCCAGCTCCGGATAGGCCACCGCCGCCGCGTTGGCCACCCCACCGCCGTAGCAGAAGCCGGTGATACCGACCTTGCCGGTGGTGTGATCGTTCTTCATCAACCATTCGATGGCGGCGAAGAAGTCATTCATCAGCTTTTGCGGGTCGACCTTTTCCTGCAGTGCGCGGCCCTTGTCGTCATCGCCCGGATAGCCGCCAACCGAGGTCAGCCCGTCGGGCGCCAAGGCAACAAAACCGGCTTTGGCCAAACGCCGTGCAACATCTTCGATATAGGGGTTCAGGCCGCGATTTTCATGCACCACCACAACCCCCGGCACTTTGCCCTGTACCTTGGCCGGGCGCACCAGATAACCACGGACCTGACCATGGCCCCTGGGTGAAGGGTAAGTGACATATTCGGCGATGATGTCCGGATCGTTGGCCGCTACTTGTTGGGCCAGCGCGTAGTTGGGACTCAAGGAGGCCAACAAGGCACTGGCGGTCATCCCGGCCAGGGTAAAAGCCGCTGCACGGTCGAGAAACTCACGGCGGTTGATCTGACCGTGGGCGTAGTAGTCATAGAGTTCGAGCAGTTCAGGGGCAAAGTCTTTGGCAGTGAGACGTTCCATGGGCGCATGCTCTGTGAAGTGAGTCAGGGGCACGAAGGTCTGATTCATTAAAGCAGGCTTGCCGGTTCATGGCTGGGGGCGTGATGAATGCGTGACGTCGTTGTGCAGCAGGAAATCGATCATTGCCCTGACCCGCGACGGCACATGCCGGGCATGAGGGTAGATAAGCATGAAGGGTCGTGAGGCACCGCCGAAGTCGCGGAGTACCTCCACCAGCTGTCCGTTGTCCAGTTCCTGTTGCACAGTGAATCGATAGGCCTGCATCAGCCCGGCCCCGCTTTTCACCAGGGTGACAGTTGCCAGAAAGTCCTCCAGACAGGTGTAGCTGCCTGAGGTTTGCAGCTCCATCGGTTTACCGTCAACGCGAAAAGACCAGGTACTGGGACGTCCGCTGCTGGGCAGTTCGAACTGGATGCATTGATGATCGAGCAAGTCCTGCGGCGTCCCTGGCGTCCCCGCGCGCCGCAGGTAGTCGGGCGTCGCCACCACCACCAGCTCGGCATCCTCCAGGCGGCGGGCGATCAGGTTCGAATCGGCAGGTTCGCGCCCGCGGATCGCCAGGTCATAGCCTTCATCGGCAAAGTCGATGTTGCGGTTGCTGACGTGCACATCGATCCGCACCTGCGGATAGCGCTGACGAAACAGCGGCAGGCGCGGCAACAGGCGGTAATGGGCGTAGGGTGTCGGCATGCTGATGCGCAACAAACCGGACGGTACCACCTGTGAACCGCTGACTTCGCGCTCGGCATCGACCAGTTGCGTCAGGGCCTGGCGGCATTGCTCGTAGTATCGGCGCCCACCTTCAGTCAGGCGCATCTGGCGGGTGGTGCGCACGAACAGACGCACGCCCAGCCGTTCTTCCAGACGCGCCACCGAGCGGCTCACCGCCGCCGGGGTGATCCCGGCCTGGGTTGCGGCACCGGTGAAACTGCTGGTTTCAGCCGCCAGACAGAACAGTTCGATACTGCCCAGTTGAAAATCATCGAAAAGCCGCGTCATGGTCGCTCAATTAGTTACATGGAGTATCTATTCAAGTTCCATGCGCAGCATTTTTCAAGTGCTGTTTGCCAATTACAGTGAGCTCCACCTACCGGGCCTACCGCCCGGCCTTTTGGAGACATCGATCATGCAAGCCAGCAAAACCGTCATCGTCACCGGCGCTTCCAGCGGCCTGGGTTTCGCCATCGCCAAAGCCTACCTTGAGCGCGGCGACAATGTAGTCGGCAACGCCCGCACCCTGGCGCGCTTGCAGGACGCCGCGGATAAATTGGGCAATCCGGCAAACTTCCTCCTGGTGGAAGGCGACATTTCCCAGCCGCAAACGGCTGAAAGACTGTTCGCCCAGGCCATTGAAGCCTTCGGCAAGGTCGACGTGCTGGTCAACAATGCCGGCATCTTCATCGCCAAGCCGGTGGCCGAGTACACCCCGACTGACATCGAGGCCATCGTCGACACCAACCTCAAAGGCTTCGTTTATCCCGCCCAGGCGGCCGCACGGCACATGACGCAAAACGGCGCCGGGCAGATCATCGCCATCACCGCCTCCATCGCCCTGCAACCCAATACCAAGGTGCCAGCGCTGCTGCCGGTACTGATCAAGGGCGGATTGAACCAGGCGGTACGCGCCCTGGCGCTGGAACTGGCGTCTGCGCAAGTACAGGTCAATGGCGTGGCACCGGGGATCATCGATACCCCACTGCATGGCGATGACCCGCAGGTGCGCAACGCACTCAAGGCCCTGGCCCCGACCGGACAGATCGGTACGCCTCAGGACGTTGTCGATGCTGTGCTTTACTTGAGCGACTCGCGTTTCGTCACCGGGACCGTCATGGCGGTGGATGGTGGTTCGGCTACAGGTGTCTGGTAATCAATCGGAGGAAAACCGTCATGCCCTATGTTCATATCCGGGTCACCCAGGAAGGCGTCAGCGCCGAGCAAAAGCGCGCACTGATCGAGGGAACTACCGAGCTGTTGTTTCAGGTGCTGAACAAGCCACCGGCCTCGACCTTTGTGGTGATCGAGGAAGTGCCGACCGATAACTGGGGGGTCGGCGGTGAGACGGTGACGGCGCTGCGCCAGCGAGAGAGGCGGATATCGAGCTGATTGAACTCTCACCCCTGCGGCCTTTCCCAATGCTAAGGAAAAGCACAAAAGCCGCAGGGCACCGCCATGTCCAAACCATTGCAGGACTACGCGCGCAAGCGCAATTTCGACGCCACGCCGGAACCTGCCGGCAAGCCCTCCCGCGGCAAGCAGACAGCACATGCGTTGCAGTACTGCATCCAGAAACACGACGCCAGCCACCTGCACTATGACTTTCGCCTGGAGCTGGACGGCACCCTGAAGAGCTGGGCGATTCCCAAAGGCCCGTCGCTTGATCCCAGCGTCCGGCGCCTGGCGGTGCATGTCGAAGACCACCCGCTGGAATACGCCAACTTCGAAGGGCACATCCCCGAAGGCCATTACGGCGCCGGTGACGTGATCGTCTGGGACCGTGGCCTGTGGATCCCCGAAGATGACCCGCACAAGGCCTACGCCAAGGGCAAGCTACGCTTTCGCCTGCAGGGCGAGAAGCTTTCAGGAACCTGGAACCTGTTTCGCACGCACCTGGCCGGCAAGAAAGAGCAGTGGCTGCTGGTAAAATCCGACGACGCCCAGGCGCGCGCGCAGGCCGACTACGACATTCTCGAGGCCGAGCCCGACAGTGTGCTTAGCGAACGCACCCTGATTACCCGCAACGAACCCAAAGCAAGCACAAGCAAAACCAGGTCCGCGAGCAAAGCATTGACCGCCGCGCAAAAGGCCACACTGCCTGCCACGCTCAAACCGCAGCTGGCGACCCTGGTGGAGTCGCCTCCCAAGGGCGACTGGCGCTACGAGGTCAAGTTCGACGGCTACCGCATCCTCGCCCGTATCGAAGACGGCGAAGTGCGGCTGTTCACCCGCAACGGCCATGACTGGACCGCCAGGCTGCCAAGCCAGGCCAAGGCCCTGGCCAGACTGAAACTGCGCTCGGCCTGGCTCGACGGCGAAATGGTGGTGACCAATGAACAGGGGGTGGCCGACTTCCAGGCCCTGCAGAACGCCTTCGACGCAACCCGCGATGAGCAGATCATCTATTACCTGTTCGACCTGCCCTTTCTCAATGGCCTGGACCTGCGCCAATGCCCATTGCAACAACGGCGTACGGCCCTGGCTGCGGTGCTGGAAAAAGCCGATGCCGAATGTCTGCGTTTTTCCGCCGACTTCAATGAGCCGGTCGAGTCGCTGCTCGACAGCGCCTGCAAAATGGACATCGAAGGCCTGATTGGCAAACGCCTGGACAGCCCTTACGTCAACCGCCGCAGCAACGACTGGATCAAACTCAAATGCCAGCAGCGCCAGGAGTTCGTGATTGTCGGCTACACCGACCCCAAGGGCTCGCGCGAAGCCTTCGGCGCCCTGCTGCTGGCCCTGCATGACCCGGACAGTGGTGAGCTGCGCTATGCCGGCAAAGTCGGCACAGGATTCAGCAACACCACCCTCAATAACATCCGCCAACGCCTGGCGCCGCTGGAAGTGCGCAAGGCGCAGTTCGGCAATCCACCGCGTGGCGCCGAGGCCACAGGCGTGCACTGGCTCAAGCCACAGCTGCTGGCCGAAGTTGCCTATGCGCAGATGACTCGCGAGGGCGTGGTTCGCCATTCAGTGTTTCATGGCCTGCGCGATGACAAGCCGGCTCGATCCATCGGTCTGGAGCAACCCGTGAAAAACCCGGTGAACACCCCTGCCCTGCACCTTACCCACCCTGCACGAATCGTCGACGCCAGCAGCGGCATCAGCAAGCGCCAGGTGGCCGAGTATTACGCCCTGGTTGCGCCGTGGATCCTGCCGCACCTCAAGCGCCGGCCCGTGGCCCTGGTGCGTGCGCCGGATGGCCTGGCCGGTGAGCTGTTTTTCCAGAAGAACGCCGCGCAGTTGAACATCCCTGGCCTGGAAAGCCACGACAAGGCCGAAGCCGGCCAGGCGCTGATGATCATTGACCAGGCTGCCACCCTGCTCGGCGCGGTGCAGATGAACACCCTCGAATTGCACACCTGGAATGCCACGGCCAAGGACTTCGACAAGCCCGACCGTTTCATCCTCGACCTCGACCCGGACCCGGCGCTGCCGTGGAAAGCCATGCTCGAAGCCACCCAGCTGACCCTGGCGCTGCTCGACGAACTGGGCCTGCAGGCGTTTCTCAAGACCAGTGGCGGCAAGGGCATGCATATCGTCGTGCCGTTAACCCGCCGCGCGAGCTGGGACGAGGTCAAGACATTCAGCCAGGCCATCGTCCAGCACCTCGCCGGGCTGTTTCCCGAGCGCTTGTCGGCAGTGTCCGGGCCGAAGAATCGAGTGGGACGGATCTTTATCGACTACCTGCGCAACAGCAAGGGCGCGACCACCGTTTGCGCCTACTCGATCAGAGCGCGCCAGGGTTTGCCCGTGTCTGTACCGATTCGCCGTGAAGAGCTGACCGCGCTCAAAGGCGCCAGCCAATGGACACTGCGCAACCTCGGCGAGCGCCTGGCAGAAGACGCCGACCCCTGGGCCGGCTATAGCAAGGTGCGACAAGCGATCAGCAAGGACCTGCGCCGTCGTCTGGGACTTGAATGAGGGTGCGTAGCTGGTCAGGCCTTTTTCTGCGGTTTACCGGTAGTCGTGGGCTTTTTCGCCGCGGGGGATTTTTTCGCCGGTGCCTTACGCCCGGCCAGGCTGCGCTTGAGCAGTTCGGTAAGGTCGATGATATCGGCGCTTTTCTGCCCACCTTCACCGTCCTGAGACTCGACCGTGGCGATCTTGCCCTGGCTGGCTTTCTCTTCGACCAGACTCATGATGGTGTCCTTGAAGTCGTTGCGATAATCCTCTGCAGTCCAGTGGCCGCTCATGTCCTCGACCAGACGCCTGGCCATCTCCAGCTCGCGTTTGTCGAGGCTTGATTCGCGCACGCTGCTGTCTAGCTCCAGGCTGCCCAGGCTGCGCACTTCTTGCGGCCAGCGCAGGGTAATCATCACTATCGCGTCTTCAAGCGGGCGCAATAGTGCCAGGTGCTGCTGGGTATGCAGCACTACCTTGGCCAGAGCGACCTTGCCGGTACTCTCCAGGGTCTCCCGAAGCAACGCATAGACTTTGCCGCCGCGGCGATCCGGGCTCAGGTAGTACGGTGTATCAAATTGCTGCAGAGGGATTTCGTCGCTGTCGACGAAGGAAAAGATATCGATGGTCTGGGTCGCTGCCGGGCGTGCCTGGCGAATCTCCTCTTCGCTGATCACCACATAGCGACCTTTCTGGTACTCCACGCCCTTGACGATATGCTCGCGGGCGATCTCCTTGCCAGTGACCTTGTTCACCCGCTTGTAGCCGACCGGTTCCATGCTGCGCTCGTCGAGCCAGTCGAAATCGATCCGCTCACTGCTGATGGCGGAACTCAAGGACACCGGAATATGGACAAGGCCGAAACTGATGGCACCTTTCCAGATGGCTCTGGCCATGATCTTCTCCCGCAGGCAATTGAACGGCTCTTTGTCTGTGTGACTGCAGCGCACACTGAAGGTTTGCCGGAACCGACGATCAGAGCCGCGGATCGGGCAAGAAAGCTGAACTCTGGCGCTGCGGGCCTTTCGTAAAACTAACAGCCGTCTGTTTCATTGCCAGGAGTAGCCGCTGATGAATACTTACCTCCCCACCCGCCTTGCCCTGGGCCTGTGTGCCCTGCTCAGCGCTGCAGCCCACGCGGCCTCGAACAACAGCTTTATCGATGAAGCGGTCAGTGCCGGTATGGCAGAAATCCAGACCAGCCAGCTGGCCCTGGAGAAAACCGAATCAGCACAGGTAAAGGCGTTTGCCGAGCAGATGATCAAGGATCACACTAAAAGTAATCAGCAGTTGCTCGATCTGGCCAAGCAGCATGATTTCAGTGTGCCAGATGATGCCGCCCTGACCAGCAAGGCGCGCAAGATGATGCTGCAGGTGCAGGAAGGTGCGTCGTTCGATGCCGCCTACGCCAACCACCAGGTCGATGCCCATGAGCAGGCGGTGCGTCTGTTCGACGAGGAAAGCCGATCGACCTCGGATCCGCAGGACCTGCGTCACTTTGCCAAGACCACGCTGCCGACCTTGAAGCACCACCTGGAAATGGCCAAGCAACTGCAGAACACGCACAGCAAGAACTGAAGGAGGTGTCTGACATGAGAAAGGTCAGTCCGGCGTGTCCAACCTGCCTGCAGCTCGATTTTGTCCAGGACACGTTGTTCGGCCCTGTTGCCCATAGCGCCGAGTGCCAGGTGCAAGTGGCGCCGTTGAATCTCAACGGCCTGCCCGGCCTGCAGATGCAAGTCCGGGCGCCAGTACCGGCCAAGCTTGAGCGCTCGCATAGCGTGGCGTTTGTCTGGGAAGGTCGTACCTATCGCGGGATCGTTCACTACCACCGGCGTTGTGATGATGGCGGATTGCAGTTGCAGCTTGAGTTGCAATAGCAGGCCAGCGCTTCGAGGCAGATCATAGCCAAACCCGTCCCGACCTCGCGCTCAGGAGACCAGCATGCCAGCCCCCTTCAACCTCCAGCGCTTCGTCGACGCCCAGGACCCTTTCCTTGACCGGGTCCTGGCTGAACTCCACGCCGGGCGCAAAACCAGCCACTGGATCTGGTTCATCTTTCCTCAACTGGAGGGCCTGGGTCACAGCGAAATGGCCGAACGTTATGCCCTGCAATCTGCTGACGAAGCCCGTGCGTATCTGCGCCATGAGGTTTTACGTGCCCGCCTGGAACAATGTGTCGCCGCAATCGTGCAGCACACGGACAAAAGCGCTGTGCAAATCCTTGGTCATCCCGATGATCTGAAGCTGCGCTCGTGCCTCACCTTGTTTGCCAGCGTCGAACCCGATCATCCCTTGTTCAAGGCCGCGCTGGAGCAGTTCTATGACGCGCAACCCGACCCCAGGACCTTGCAACTGCTGCAAACCTGAGTTCGCTTATTGCTTGCTCTATCAACCTTGATGGCGAACGGATACAGCAGCGCCCGGCCAGTCCAGGCCGGGCAACAGCAACAGTTCAGGCAGTAGCCTGGCGCTGAAACGGAATGTGACTGCGCCCCAGGCGTTGCTCTTCCCGCACCTGTGCGACCAGGGCCGCCAGTTCGTGACAGGTGGTCAGGCTATGCACACAAATGCCGGTGACCGTCAGGCAATCATCCAGGCTGTCACCCTGCCCTAACTGGATGGTCAGGTGCTCACCGTCTATGCACGACACAACACAGCGGTCGGGCAAAAATGCCTGTTCCATGAGCTGGCACAATTCAAGATTTGAAACGCCAATCAGTGACATATCTCGATCCTCGCCCAGAGGGCCCCATCACTCAGAGTCTCCTGAGCAGGTCCTCGCTGCCAATTGTAAATACTGATGCGGCGCCGTTTCCTCCATGCAGTGTGACAATCACCGAGGGCGCCACCTCAGATGAGCCGCCTGTGGCGGCAAAGTTCAACCGAGCAAACCCGGAGCAGATAAACGGAAAACCCCGACCGTTCGTCCCGCATCGCTGAAATTTTTCAAACTTTGCCCGCCACGCCTATCTCCCATTTTGTGTAGGGCACACGCCTTGCAAACATTCAAAAGAGGAAGAGAATCATGGCTAATAAAGGCACTTCGAATCCTGGAAACTTCAGCAACGACAGACAGAAAGCCTCCGACGCCGGCAAGAAAGGCGGCCAGGCTTCCGGCGGCCAGGCGGGTAGCCAGACCCGCAAACCCGATATGGATAAAGACCAGCCGCGCAAACCAAGTGGTGGCGGCCGTAGCTGACGGACGAACAACCGGCGCACCGAGGGTGCGTCGGTTTTGAGGCCCTGCGATGACCCAGTACGTCATTCATTTTCACTGCCAGATCGATCAGGACACCACCGAGCGCTTTCGCGACCGGTGCCTGCAAGCCATCGATGAGGGCGCTTCGTCGTTGCTGCTGTTTTTGTCGACGACCGGTGGCAGCACCAACTTCGGCTTTTCGCTCTACAGCTTTCTCAAGTCGTTGCCGGTGCCACTGTGTGCGGTCAATGCCGGCAACATCGAATCCATGGGCATCATCCTCTACCTGGCCGCCGCCGAGCGCATCGCCGCGCCCCATTCGCGCTTTCTCATCCACCCCATGACCTGGCACTTCAGTCAGAGTGCGGTGGACCATTCGCGCCTGCGCGAGTACCTGTCGAGCCTGAACAACGACCTGGAGCGCTATGTGCGCATCTTCGAACTGGAAACCGTCCAGGCTGAACGCAAGCTGGACATTTTCCAATGCCTGTCGGCCGAAGAGAAAGTCATCCCGGCCTACGATTCGCTTGCCTGTGGCATCGCTCATCGACTGGAGCAGGTGGTATTCACAGCGGATGCTCGTCACTTGACCGTCAGCGCAACGCATTAACGGTTGAAACCCGATGGAATTTTTCCAGCCTTGCAGGACTCACTAAAGACATTGAAGGGATGTTCTCGGTCACTGTTCTGAAAGGATCTTTTAGCCCTATGAACAACGCAAAGCTTTTTGTCATCGACTATCAACTGCACGGCGATCACAAGTCATTCATCATCCGCGCCGAAACGATGGACAACGCCGAGGCCTGGCATTGGGCAAGTTGCGACGCCGGGGTTGGCCGTATCGGTCGTTACGGGCGCGAGAAGGTGAAGAAAGTCAGTCAGCCGCTGGCCGAGCGTTATGGCATTACCGAGGTTAAATGGCGCCAGTCCGGTTGAATCAGCTTAATGACACCCACAGGTGCTGGGCAGCGTAAGCACGCCATGGGCTCCAGGCCCGGGCGCGATCCGCCAGTTGCACTTCGGGCCCTTCCAGCAGGCGCAAGGCCTTGACCAGGGCGACGTCGCCCAACGGCAAGGCATCGCTGGCACCCAGTTGACGCAAGGCCAGGTACTGAGCGCTCCACGGGCCGATCCCGCGCAATTGGCACAGGCACTGCACCCAGCTGTCCAGGTCGGCGCCCGGGCGCAACAGATTCGGTTCAGCGAGCAATGCCCGGGCCAGGGTCGACAATGTCGCGGCGCGCGAACGGGGCATGCCGAGATCACTCAGATCCTCATCGACCACGGCTGCAGGTACCGGAAACACATGGCTCAGCCCTGCTGCTTCAGCGACCTGCGACGACAACGGCTGACCATAGCGGGCCACCATCCGAGCAGCCAGGGTCATCGCCCCAGCTACGCTAATCTGCTGACCCAATACGGTACGCATGGCCTGCTCGAAACCGTCCCAACCCTGGGGCACACGCAATCCTGGCCGAACGGCGATCAGCCTCGCCATCAACGGATCCGTGCCCAGTTGCGCCTCGATCCGCGCAGGTTGCGCATTCAGGTCAAACACCCGCCGCACCCGGGCGATCAAACCGGGTAACGCCGCTGCCGGCACACCGCTAAGCGTCAGCTTCAATCGATGCCCGCGTGCCCTGCTGACCTGAATCACCGCGTGGCGACCGGCCACGACGACACTGCGCGAATACACCCCGGCCTGCACCGTCTCGATACCGGCAATACAGCGCGCAGACAGAAATCCCAGCAGCGACGGCCAGTGCAAAGGCGGCTGGTAGTTCAGCCAGAAAGTCAGCAAACAGTCGGGGCGTAAACTGCGCCGGTAACCGTGCATGGCAGGGGCATGATTCATTGGCGGATCATCGCCCGATTGCCGCAGGCTTTGCCAGTATCGATTTCAGCAGGCAGAAACGACAACGGCCAGGCAACGCAAGTGCCCGGCCGCTGACAGGTGAAACGGCGTTACTTGCCGTTGGTGAGGGTGTTGTAGCTGGTGATCAGGTTGCGGTAGTCCGGGATGTGGTTGGAGAACAGCGTGCCCAGGCCTTCGATATCGTTGCGCCAGTCGCGGTGCAGCTCACAGGCCAGGCCGAACCAGGTCATCAGCTGGGCGCCGGCTTGCGACATGCGGTCCCAGGCCGAATCGCGGGTCAGCGCATTGAAGGTACCCGAAGCGTCAGTGACCACGAATACCTCAAAACCTTCGGCCAGGGCCGAGAGTGCCGGGAAGGCCACGCACACTTCTGTCACCACACCGGCGATGATCAGTTGTTTCTTGCCGGTGGCCTTGACCGCCTTGACGAAATCTTCGTTGTCCCAGGCGTTGATCTGGCCAGGACGGGCGATGTACGGCGCCTCCGGGAACTGCGCCTTGAGCTCGGGTACCAGCGGGCCGTTAGGGCCGGTTTCAAAGCTGGTGGTGAGGATGGTTGGCAGGTTGAAATACTTGGCCAGGTCACCAACGGCCAGCACGTTGTTCTTGAACTTGTCCGGGTCGATATCGCGTACCAGCGACAGCAGACCGGTCTGGTGATCGACCAGCAAAACAGCAGCGTTGTTTTTGTCCAGACGAACGTAGGGCTTGCTCATGGTATTACTCCTTGCGTGGGTAGACCGGCACCCAGTGGCACCGGGCATGAGGGATCAGCGTGCCGAATCCAGTTGTTCGTTTTCTTTGGCGACCTGTTGCGCCTTGAGGTAGCTTTCGATCAGCAGTTGGTAGTGCGGGAATACTGCACTGTAGGCTTCGGCCCACTGTTGTGCGTCCGGGCGGTTCCAGGTGCGCTGGACTTCCGAGCACACCGCAGCGGTGTCCATCGGTACTACACCGGCCTGCATGATGCGCGACAGGGTGATTTCCTGAGCCATCTTCGAATAGGTGCCGCTGGCGTCGATCACCGCAAATACCTGGTAACCGGCACTGACCGCGCTGATGCTCGGGAAGGCCATGCACACACTGGTGATGGTGCCAGCGATGATCAGTTGCTTTTTGCCGGTAGCCTCGACCGCCTTGACGAACTCCGGATTGTCCCAGGCGTTGATTTCACCTTTGCGCGCAACATATTTGGCATGCGGCGCGGCTTCATGGATTTCCGGAATCAGCGGGCCGTTGGGACCTTGCGGTACGGAGGCCGTGGTAATCACCGGGATCTTGGCCAGGCTGGCGACCTTGGCCAGGGTAATGGCGTTGGCCCGCAGTTCAGTCATGGGCATGTCCTTGACCGTCTGGAACAGACCACTCTGGTGGTCGATCAGCAGCATCGCGGCATTATCAGGATCGATACGCGGGACCTGGCCATTGAAATTGGCAACGTTGGCAAATGTACTCATGACACATTCTCCTTGGGGTCTGGCTGCAAGTTGTGCTCGCAGCCGGGTCGAAGGCCACCCGTCGGGCGACCTTCGGGTTATTGATACTAGTTGTCGTGACGAGAACCGCCCGACCCATTCATCTGGCCGAAACGACCGGCACGGAAGTCTTCAAACGCCTCGGCAATCTCGGCCTCGCTGTTCATCACGAACGGGCCGTAACCGACGATCGGCTCGTCCAGCGGCTCGCCGCTAAGCAGCAGCACCGACACCTCGGTCTGCGCTTCCAGCAACAGTTCGTCACCGGCACGGTCGAACAGCACCAACTGCGCCGGGCCGACGGCCCGCTCGCCATTGACCAGCAGCTTGCCGCGTAACACCACCAATGCCGTGCTGCGCCCTGCCGCGCTGGGCAGGCGCACCGGTGCGCCAGGTTTGAGCTGCAGGTCCCAGACGTCCATCGGCGAAAAGGTCTGCGCCGGGCCCTGGTGGCCACGGAATTCACCGGCGATTACCCGCAGGCTGCCGCTACCGGCGCCCAGGGGCACGACAGGAATGTCGCTGCTGAGCAGGGTCTGGTAACCGGCTGCTGCCGATTTGTCCTTGGCCGGCAGGTTGACCCACAGCTGGACCATTTCCAGGGTGCCGCCCTTGGCGGCGAACGCCGGCGAGTGGAACTCTTCATGGAGGATGCCGTTGGCCGCGGTCATCCACTGCACATCGCCCGGACCGATCAGGCCGCCGGCACCGGTGGAGTCGCGGTGTTCCAGTTCGCCCTGGTAGACGATGGTCACGGTTTCAAAGCCGCGATGCGGGTGCTGGCCGACACCGCGACGCGCCGTGGTCGGGGTGAAGTCGTGGGGGCCGGCATAGTCGAGCAACAGGAACGGGCTGATGTGCTGGGCCAGGTTGTCGTAGGTGAACAGGCTGCGTACCGGGAAGCCATCGCCGACCCAGTGCGGGTTGGGGCTGCTGTAGACGCCTTGGATCTTTTTCATGAGATGTCTCCTCTCGTGGATGGCTATAACCATACGAGCGCAACGAAATCGGCGGTAGATCAGTTAAACTGTCTTCAGCGTTCCATATGGAGAACACTGGTGGAAGACCTCAACGACCTTTACTACTTTGCCCAGGTCGTCGATCACGGTGGCTTTGCCCCTGCTGGTCGTGCCCTGGACATGCCCAAGTCAAAACTCAGCCGGCGTATCGCCGGGCTGGAAGAACGTCTCGGTGTGCGCCTGATCCAGCGCTCGACCCGACATTTTTCGGTCACCGAAATCGGTCAGGCCTATTACCGCCACTGCGTGGCGATGCTGGTGGAAGCCGAAGGCGCCGCCGAGTTGATCGAGCGCAACCGTGCCGAACCCCAGGGCATCGTGCGCCTGAGCTGCCCGACTGCCCTGCTGGATTTCTGGGTAGGTGCCATGCTGACCCGCTTCATGGTCCAGTGCCCGTTGGTGCAGTTGCACATTGAAAGCACCAACCGCCAGGTCGACCTGATTCAGGAAGGCATCGACATCGCCTTGCGGGTGCGCGTGCCGCCGCTGGAAAGCAGTGACCTGGTGATGAAAACCCTCGCCCACAGCACCCAGTGCCTGGTGGCCTCACCCGAGCTGCGCGAGCGCCTGCCGACGCGTCCGGTACCGGCTGACCTTGCCAGCCTGCCGAGTTTGCACTGGGGCAAACCGCAACGGGACTATCACTGGGAGCTGGTCGGTCCTGATGGCGCTCGCGCCAGCCTGCGCTATCAACCGCGACTGGTTACCGACGATCTGCTGATGTTGCGCGAGGCAGCAGTGGCTGGCGTTGGCGTGGTTCATGTGCCGTTGGTGGTGGTGCGTGATGAACTCGATAGCGGCCAACTGGTCAGGGTCACCCCTGAGTGGGCACCGGAGTGCGGTGTGCTGCACGCGGTGTTCGCCTCGCGCCGGGGGTTGCTGCCGGGCGTGCGCAGCTTGCTGGACTTTCTGGCGAAAGAGTTCGAGGCCAGTGATATCACCTGACTGACTCACCGGCCCCGCAATCGACATCACCCTATTGCTGCAGCAAGAATGCCGTGACCCGCTCGCTGCAAGCCGCCGGGTCTTCCTGCATGAAGCAGTGTCCGCCCGGCACTTGCTCGGCAACGACCTGTCGATTGTCCTGCGCCCAGCGCTGCACCGACTGCGGCACGAAGGGATAGGTGGTTTCGCCGTAGAGTACCTGGCTCGGGGTCTTCACCCGGGTCAGCGAAGCCCACATGCGCCGCGGGAATGAACTGAAAATCTCCACTTCACGGCTTGGCCTGCACTTGAGCACCACGCCTTCGCCACAGTCGCCGATGGCATGCTCGATATACGACTGCAACGCATGCTCGTTCCAGCCCTTGAAGATCCCCCGCCCCTCCAGCGAGGCGCGTGCGGCGCTACGATCCGGCCAATGACTGCGGCGGGTTGCGGCCTTGCGCGCCAAGGCGTGACGACGGTGCAGGCCAACCAGCGCAGCAGCGCCCATGATGCTCATCATCGAGCGGCTGAACAGCACCGGGTCGAGCAGGACCGCACGCTGGAACAACTGCGGCCGATACGCCAGCATCAACCCGGTCAGCACCCCGCCAAAACTGTGGCCGACGGCAAAGCGCGGCACCTCGGCGTATTCGCCACGGCCCGCCTCGAAGGCCTCGATAGCCAACTCTGCGGTACGGTTCCAGCCCTGGAACGGGCCGCCATGGTCACTGTCGCCATGGCCCTGGACATCACACAGCCAGAGGTCGAAGTGTTCCGCCAGGCGCGCCAGCATTGGCTGGTAGACCAGACAGCAAAAGCCATTACCGTGGAGAAAATGCAGCAAGGGTTTGCCGCTGGCGGGTGAACGCCAGCCGCGCAAGGTAAAGCCGGCACTTGTGTCATGGGACCAGGGAATCAACTGCATGTGCCAGCGCACTCATTCAGGAAAAACTCGATTCTACAAAGAGCAGCGGGTAAAGGGATATCACCAGCAACGCCGCCATCAGGACATTGAACAGCATTAACCAGCGCGGGTTCTGCAATACCGTACGCAAGGCGCTGCCGAACATCACCCAGACGCACACGCTGGGCAGGTTGACCAGGGCGAACACGGTGGCGATGACGATCACGTTGGTGACATAGCCCTGGGCTGGCGTGTAGGTAGTGATTGCCCCCACCGCCATGACCCAGGCCTTGGGGTTGACCCATTGAAACGCTGCCGCGCCCCAGAAGCCGAGCGGTTTACGGCTCTCGGGGTTGCTGACCGACAAGGGCCCGGAAGTGGCGATTTTCCACGCCAGGTAGAGTAGGTAGGCCGCGCCGACATAGCGCAGCACGGTATAGATCGGCGGATAGGCTTTGAACACTTCACCCAGGCCAAAGCCCACCGCCAGCACCATGACCATGAAGCCCACACTGATGCCCAAGGCGTGCGGAATCGAACGGCGCACACCAAAGTTCACCCCGGAGGCCAGCAACATGGTGTTGTTGGGCCCCGGGGTGATCGAAGACACGAAGGCGAACAGCACGAAGGCGGTTATCAGATCGATTGAGCTGAGCATGGCAGGCATCCAGATTTTTCTTGTGGGCTGCACTGACACTAGCGGAGTCCTGCTCTAGGCCGACCATACAGTTACTAAAAATAATACCGTATCACTTGACTGTACCCATTCAAGCCAACGCCGCTTCAACGAACTCCAGGCGGTCCTGACCGAAGAACATCTGCTCACCGACAAAGAACGTGGGTGCGCCGAACGTGCCACGGCGCACGGCCTCTTCCGTGGCCTCCTTGAGTGCCGCCTTGACCTGCGGATCTGCGCTCCAGGCTTGATACTGCTCGGGATCGAAGCCTGCTTCGCGCAACACCGTTGCCAGCACCTGCGGATCGCCCAGGTTGCGTTGCTGCACCCACATCGCCGGGAACAGCGCAGCGAGGTAAGCCTCGAAGCGCTCGGGTTGAAACAATTGCACAGCCATGGTGCCGCGCATCAGCCCCAGGGTATTGACCGGAAAGCCCGGCGGGAACGCCAGGGTCACGCCATAGCGCTTGGCATAGCGCTGAAAATCGGCAAACACGTAGCGCGCCTTGGCCGGCACCATTGCTGGCGAAGCATTGCCGGTGGCCAGGAACACCCCGCCCAGCAGCATCGGCCGGTACCGCAGTTGCGCATCGTGGCGGGCACACAGCGCCGGCAGTTGGGTCCAGGCCAGGTAACTGGCCGGGCTGCCCAGGTCAAAGAAGAATTCGACGGTTTTGCTCATTGTTCAGAGTCCTTGTTGTTATCGGAGGCTTACCAGCGTTCCATCCACGGCCGCAGATCGAGTTCGAAGGTCCAGGCATCCCGCGGCTGTGCGTGCAGGAACCAGTAGCTGTCGGCAATGTGCGCGGGGTCAAGGATGCCGTCCTGCTCCTTGAGCGCATAGCGCTCGGGGAAGCTGTCGCGGATGAACGCGGTGTCGATGGCGCCGTCCACCACCACATGGGCGACATGAATATTGCGCGGCCCAAGCTCGCGGGCCATGCTCTGCGCCAGGGCGCGAATACCATGTTTGGCCCCGGCGAACGCAGCAAAACCGGCAGCGCCGCGCAGGCCGGCGGTAGCGCCGGTGAACAGAATGGTTCCGCGCTCACGGGTGACCATGCGCCGGGCCACGGCCTGACTGGTCAGGAAGCCGGCGAAGCAGGCCATTTCCCAGATCTTGAAGTACTTTCGTGCGGTCTCGTCGAGAATGCTGCACGGCACGTTGGCGCCAATGTTGAACACGAACGCCTCGATCGGGCCGAGGGTAGTTTCGATCTGTTCAACCAGCGCCGCCACCTCCTCTTCCTTGCGTGCATCGGAGGCAAAGCCATGCGCCTCGCCACCTGCGGCACGAATCTCGTCCACCAGCGGCTGCAGCTTGTCGGCGCTGCGCCGGGTCACGCAGGCGATATAGCCCTCGCGGGCAAAACGCTTGGCAATCGCTCCGCCGGTGGCATCACCGGCCCCTACTACCAACACCACTTTCTTGCCCTGGGTCATCCATCGCCTCCATTGGTAAACGATCATTTAGTAAACGAACGCTATGCTATGATCCAGGCTTCGTCAAGTCAGTGCTACGGAGAAGGTCGGCGTGCGCTACTCCACCACCCACAAGGAACAAACCCGGCAGAAACTGCTGGAGAGCAGCGGCGCCCTGGCCAAGCGCGGCGGCTTCAATGCCACTGGCGTCGCCGGCCTGATGAAGGCCATCGGCCTCACTGGCGGGGCGTTCTACAACCACTTCCCGTCCAAGGACGACCTGTTCACCGAAGTGGTGCGCCGCGAGCTGTCGCTGAGCCCCATGGCCCAGCAACCAATGAACCGCCAGCGCCTTGAGCGCTGCCTGGACCATTACCTGAGCCTGGCCCACGTGCACAACCCCGAAGGCGGTTGCGCCATCCCGGCCCTGGGTGCCGAGATCGCCCAGGCGCCGTTGCCGGTGCGTGAAGAGGCCGAACACTGGCTGCGCACCCTGCAACAAGCCTGGGCCGACACCCTCGAAGACCCGGACCTGGCCTGGGCCCTGCTCAGCCAGTGCGTGGGCGCACTGGTGATCGCGCGCATGCTGGCCAACCCATCCAGCCAGCAGGAAGTGCTCAAGGCCTCCCGTGAGTTTCTCGCCGGGGCCTTGCATGAGAGTCCTTGAACCGCTGTTGCTTGGTCTGGCCCTGCTCGCCCCGCTCAACGCCCTCGCCGCCTGCCCCGCTGGCCAGTACGAAATATGCCTGGGCAGTTGCATCTGCTCGCCGATCGATCCGGGCGAGGCCCGTAGCGTGCTCGACGACCTCGGACGCATCGCCAGCAGTTCCCTGGCCCTAGCCCTGCAACAGGCACGCGACACCGCGGCGGCCGGTACGGTGCTGCCGATTCCCCTGCACATCCGCGCCCAGCTTGAGCCGTACTACGACTTCCAGGTGCTGGATGCGGCGCGCTACAAGGTCGGCGATCAACAGGCGCTGGACAGCGCCAATGCCCTGCTGCAGAACCCCGACGTCAATGCCGTAACGCTGATCGACATCATCGTCTTTCGCAACGAGGCCGATGCCCAGGACAACGCCGCGCTCTGGGCCCATGAACTGCACCACGTGCAGCAATACCAGCAATGGGGCGTGGAAGAATTCGCCCGGCGCTACTCGCGCGACTTCGATGCGGTCGAGGCACCGGCTTACGAGATTCAGTCGAAAGTCAGCAAAGCCCTGCGCGAACGCTCATCCGGCCAGGCACGCTGAACTAGACTTAATGATTGCCCCACGAGAAATGGCCCGAGGTCGTCGCCTGGCGTGACGACCCCGTTGACGTTGGACTTCTTGCAGGAGAACACGCAATGGACGAAGCCAAGCTGAACGACTTCATGGGAAAGCTGGTCAACGACATGGGCGCCGCCGCCCTGCTCGCCAACCTGATCCTCGGCGATGAACTGGGCCTGTACCGGGCCATGGCTGACAGTCAATTCATCAGCCCCGAACAACTGGCACAAAAGACCGGCTGCAATGCCCGGCTGCTGCGCGAATGGCTCAGCGCCCAAGCCGCGTCGGGCTATATGGAACACCAGGATGGCCGCTTTCGCCTGCCCGAGGAGCAGGCCATGGCCCTGGCTATCGAGGACTCACCGGTGTACGCCGCAGGCGGTGCTTCGGTGATTGCCGCCCTGTATCACGACAAAGACAAACTGGTAGCCGCCATGCGCGGCGATGGCGGCCTGGCCTGGGGCGATCATCATCCGTGCATGTTCAGCGGCACTGAGCGCTTCTTCAGACCCGGCTATCGCGCCCATCTGGTCAGCGAATGGCTGCCAACCCTGACCGGAGTGCTCGATAAACTGCAGGCCGGGGCCAAGGTCGCCGACGTGGGTTGCGGTCATGGTGCCTCGACGGTGATCCTGGCCCAGGCCTTTCCGGCTTCGCAGTTCTACGGTTTCGACTACCACGCGCCGTCGATCACGGTGTCGAGCCAGCGCGCTACCGAAGGCGGCGTGGCCGAACGCACGCAGTTCATCCAGGCCAGCGCCAAGGATTTCCCCGGCAAGGATTACGACCTGATCTGCTACTTCGATTGCCTGCACGACATGGGCGACCCGGTTGGCGCTGCCCGCCATGCCTATAACGCGCTGAAGGCCGACGGTACGGTGCTGCTGGTCGAGCCCTTTGCCAACGACAGCCTGGAAGAAAACAGCACACCCGTTGGTCGGCTGTTTTATGCCGCCTCGACCTTTATCTGCACACCCAACTCGCTGTCCCAGGAAGTCGGCCTGGGGCTCGGTGCCCAGGCAGGGGAAGCGCGCTTGCGCGCGGTGTTCGCGGAGGCTGGCTTCAAACATTTTCGCCGGGCCACGGAAACGCCGTTCAATTTGATTCTGGAAGCTCGCAAGTAATGCCTTTTCGCGGGGCAAGTCGGGACGCCAAACTGCCGCTTGCCCCCGCGAGACGCGAGCGCGGATAAATTCGTATACCATATCCACAAAGAACTTCGGACGACGCCACCGTGACCGTACCTCGCCTCAACGCCCCGGATCTGGGCAATACGCCTTCGACCTCGGAAATCATCACCCATCACCTGCGCGATGCGATCATTGCCGGGCACTTCGCCGAAGACGAACCGATCCGCCAGGACGACATCGCCCGTCAGTTCAACGTCAGCAAGATCCCCGTACGCGAGGCGCTCAAGCGCCTGGAGGCCGAGGGGCTGGTGATGTTCCAGCGCAATCGCGGGGCGATGGTCACGCGCATCTCCGAACCGGAGCTGGCGCAGATGTTCGAAGTACGCATGCTGCTCGAAGACAAGGCGCTGCGCCTGGCGATCCCGAACATGACCGAAGCAACTTTCGCGCGCGCCGAACGGATCTGCCAGGAGTTCGTCGGCGAGAACGACGTCGGGCGCTGGGCCGAGCTGAACTGGGAGCTGCACGCCTGTCTGTACGAGCCGGCGCAGCGGCCCTTTCTGGTCAACATGATCCGCTCGGTGAACGACAAGCTGGAGCGCTACCTGCGCATGCAGATGAGCCTGTCGGCGGGCAAGGAACGCGCCGATCATGAACACCGCGAGATCCTCGATGCCTGCCGGGCCAAGGATGTCGAACGTGCCGTCACGCTGCTCGACGAGCACATTGCCGGCGTCTGCAAGACCCTCTTCGAGCACCTCCCGCAGAGCAAGTGACGGGAACCCGCTGGGAGCAACTGCCTATCACTTGCTTCATTGTGGGAGCCGGCCTTGCCGGCGATGGGGCGCTTAGCGCCCCTGGCCCGGCAGTGCCGGGCATCGCCGGCAAGGCCGGCTCCCACGGGTTAACCAGGTGGCAAACAGTTGCTCCCACCAGGAGTCAGTCGCTGTGCTGATTTCGTCGTTCACATGGCTTAAAGGCATCAAGCCTGCAAGCCAGGCGACAAGCCACTCTGTCGTTCACTTCCCTGAACGGACGCGGCCTGCCCATGAAACGCATCAGCGTGATCGACTCCCACACCGGCGGCGAACCCACCCGCCTGGTCACCGACGGATTCCCTACGCTTGGCCACGGCAGTATGGCCGAACGCCGCCAGCGCCTGGCCGAGCAATACGATCAATGGCGCAGCGCCTGCATGCTGGAGCCGCGTGGCAGTGACGTGCTGGTTGGCGCGCTGCTGTGCGAGCCGGTCGATCCCGACGCCTGTGCCGGGGTGATCTTCTTCAACAACACCGGCTACCTGGGCATGTGTGGCCACGGCACCATCGGCCTGGTGGTGTCACTGGCGCACCTGGGCCGCATCGGGCCGGGTGTGCACCGTATTGAAACCCCGGTCGGCACCGTGCAGGCGACCCTGCACGAAGACCACTCGGTCAGCGTGCGCAACGTACCGGCCTACCGTTACCGCAAGGACCTGACACTGGAGGTGCCGGGCATCGGCCGGGTGGTCGGCGATGTCGCCTGGGGCGGCAACTGGTTCTTCCTGATCGCCGATCACGGCCTGAGCGTCGCCGGCGACAACATCGAAGCGCTGACCGCCTATACCTACGCCGTGCAACAGGCGCTGGAGAATCAGGGCATTCGCGGCGAAGACGGCGGCCTGATCGACCATATCGAACTGTTCGCCGACGACCCCGACGCCGACAGCCGCAACTTCGTGCTCTGCCCCGGCAAAGCCTATGACCGTTCGCCCTGCGGCACCGGCACCAGCGCCAAGCTCGCGTGTCTGGCCGCCGACGGCAAGCTGCAACCCGGTCAGGTGTGGCGTCAGGCCAGCGTGATCGGTAGCCAGTTCGAAGGTTCATACGAGGCCGACGGCGAGCGCATCGTGCCAACCATTCGCGGCCGCGCGCACATCAGCGCCGAAGCCACGCTGATCCTGCAGGAAGACGACCCGTTCGCCTGGGGCATCCGCCCGTGAACCGTGGTGCCGTGGCCGATGTGATCGTGATCGGCGCCGGGATCATCGGCGCCGCCTGTGCCCAATCGCTCGCCGCGCGGGGGCTGCAGGTGCTGGTGCTCGATGCCGGTCTGCACGGCGCCACGGCCGCTGGCATGGGTCACCTGCTGGTGCTCGACGACAATGCCGCAGAGTTGGCGCTCAGCCAGCATTCGCTGCAACGCTGGCGTGAACTAGCTCCCCGGCTCCCCGAAGACTGCGCCTACCGCAGCAACGGCACCCTGTGGCTGGCGGCCAACGCCGAAGAGATGGCCGTGGCCGAACACAAATTCAACGTGCTGCAAGCCCGGGGCGTGACCTGCGAGCTGGTCGCCGGGCACGCCCTGCGCCAGCGCGAACCGGCACTGCGTGAGGGGCTGGAAGGTGGTCTGCTGATCAACGGCGACGGCATCCTTTACGCCCCGGCCACCGCCCGCTGGATGCTGCAATCGCCGCGTATCGAACAGCGCCGGGCGCAGGTCACCACGGTGCAAGGCAACCGTGTGCGCCTGGACGACGGCCAGTGGCTGAGCGCCGATGCCGTTGTACTGGCCAACGGCATCCAGGCCACCGACCTGTGCCCGGAACTGCCGATCGAACCGAAGAAAGGCCACCTGCTGATCACCGACCGCTACCCCGGCACCGTCACCCATACCTTGGTGGAGCTGGGCTATGTGACCAGCGCGCATAACGCCAGCGGCCCGTCCACCGCCTGCAATATCCAGCCGCGCCCGACCGGCCAGCTGTTCATTGGTGCTTCGCGGCAGTTCGGCACCACCGACCCGGCCGTTGAAGGCTGGATGCTGGCGCGCATGCTCAAGCGCGCCACTGAATACATGCCAGACCTCGCACACTTGAACGGCATCCGCGCCTGGACCGGCTTTCGCGCCGCCAGCCCCGACGGCCTGCCGCTGGTGGGCCGCCATCCGCAGCAGGATGGCCTGTGGCTCGCGGTCGGTCACGAGGGCCTCGGCGTCACCACCGCCCCGGCGACCGCCGACCTGCTGACCGCGCAACTGTTCGACGAAACGCCACCGCTGGCGGCGCAACCCTATCTGCCTGAACGCTTTCTGGGAGCACTTGCCCATGCCTGACCTGACCCTCGATGGCCGCCCGCTGCATGTGGCCGACGGCACCAGCGTGGCCGCCGCCCTGGCGTTGGCCGGCGACGGTAGCTCACGCACTTCGGTCAGCGGCCAGCGCCGCGCACCGCTGTGCGGCATGGGCATTTGCCAGGAATGCCGGGTACACATCGATGGCCGCCGGCGTCTGGCCTGCCAGACCCTGTGCCGCGACGGCATGCAAGTGGAGACCCGGGCATGAGCGAACACACCAATCTGTTGATCATCGGCGCCGGTCCCGCCGGCCTGGCTGCAGCACTGGCCGCCGCCCCCCGTGCCGCGCGCATCGTGCTGCTCGACGACAACCCGCTGCCAGGCGGACAGATCTGGCGTGACGGCCCGCAGGCCAAGGTGCCTGCCCAGGCGCGTCAACTGCGCGAGCAGGTACTCGCCTGCCGCAATGTGCACTACTACAGCGGCACACGGGTGATCGCCCAGCCCGGCCCGGACACTCTGCTGGTGGAAGACGCCGAGCGTGGCTGGCAGATCCGCTACGACCGGCTGATCCTCTGCACCGGTGCCCGAGAACTGTTGCTGCCCTTCCCCGGCTGGACCCTGCCTGGCGTCACCGGTGCCGGCGGTTTGCAGGCGCTGATCAAGGCCGGCCTGCCGGTGCGTGAGCAACGTATCGTCATCGCCGGCAGCGGGCCATTGCTGCTGGCCAGCGCTGCCACCGCCAAAGCCAACGGCGCCCGGGTACTGCGCATTGCCGAACAGGCTTCGCCCGCCGCCGTCGCCGGCTTCGCCGCGCAATTGCCGCGCTGGCCGCAAAAACTCCTGCAGTCCTTCAGCCTGTTCGACCGCCAGTACCGCAGCGCCAGCCATGTACTTGCCGCACTGGGTAGCGATCGCCTGGAGGGTGTGCGCTTGATGCAAAACGGCAAGCTCGTGGAAATCGCCTGTGACCGGCTGGCCTGCGGCTTCGGCCTGATCCCCAACATCCAGCTGGCCCAGGCCCTGGGCTGCGCCATAGCGCATGACGCCGTTGCCGTGGACAACTGGCAGGAGACGACGCTGCCCGGCGTTTACGCCGCAGGTGAATGCACCGGCTTCGGCGGCAGCGAGCGGGCCCTGGTGGAAGGTGCGATTGCTGGCCATGCCGCAGTCGGCAATCGCCAGGCGGCGCAGCGGCTGTTGCGCCAACGCGCCCGCTGGCATGGGTTCGCCGATGCCCTGAACAAGGCCTTCAGCCTCAACCCGGCGCTCAAGTCGCTGGCGACTGCCGACACCCTGGTGTGCCGCTGCGAAGATGTCCCCTATTCCGCCCTCGCCGGACACCGCAGCTGGCGCGAAGCCAAGCTCGCCAGCCGCTGCGGCATGGGCGCCTGTCAGGGCCGGGTCTGCGGCGCGGCCACCCGCCACCTGTTCGGCTGGCAACCCTCGGCGCCGCGCCCGCCGTTCAGCCCGGCGCGCATCGACACCCTGCTGTGCCTGGAGGAAACGCCCGGCGCTTGAGATAAACGCCGGGGACGCTCTATGATCCCGACGGTCGCCCCCGGACCGCCAGCGCCATGCACGCCACGCTCAACCACTTCGCCCCCTGCGATCTGCCGACCCTGCTGAGCAGTTTGCGCCCCATCGCGCCGCTGCTCGACACCCTCAACGACGTGGTGTTCTTCATCAAGGACCGCGAAGCGCGTTACGCCTTCGTCAACCAGACCCTGGCCCGGCGCTGCGGCCGCAAGCACTGCGACGAGCTGCTCGGGCTCACCGCCGAACACGTGTTCCCCGCCCGCTTCGGCCCGCTCTACACCGAGCAGGACCGCCGCGTGCTGAGCAGTGGCCGGGAACTGGCCGACCAGCTTGAACTGCACCTGTATTTCGGCAACCAGCCGGTCTGGTGCCTGACCCACAAACGCCCGCTCAAGGATGCCGACGGCAGCATCGTTGGCCTCGCCGGCATCTCCCGTGACCTGCAATTGCCGCAGTCGAACCACCCGGCGTTCCAGAAACTCGCCGCCGTCGACGCACATATCCGCAGCCACTTCAGCCGCCCCATAAGCCTTGCCGAACTGACCGCCATCGCCGGGCTTTCGATCGCGCAACTGGAGCGCCATTGCAAACGGATCTTCCAGCTCACGCCACGGCAGATGATCCACAAAGCGCGCCTGGAAGAAGCCTCGCGCTTGCTGCAAGACCTCGACCTGCCGATCACCGACATCGCCCTGCGCTGCGGTTACACCGACCACAGCGCCTTCAGCCGCCAGTTCCGCGCCCTCACCGGGCTTTCGCCGAGCCAGTACCGCGACAGCCAGCGCTGAGTGTTCCTTTCCGGGGCGCTGCGCGCACGCAGTGCTCCCATATGTAACACCCGTCATACACCCGGCCAGGCACGCTGAAACCTCCCAAAGCAGCCGTCCCTTCTGTCAGACGCCCTAGTGCAGGGGCTGAAGGACAATTCCTGCAACAACACAAAAACAGGCACGGCCATTGCACTTAAAAATATCGTATACGAAATCTCAGCTACGATATTTAACAGCACCCACCCACCACGAGGCACCTATGAAAAACCGCACATTTGCCGTAGCCCTCAGCGCTGTTCTCAGTACCACCTTTATTGCCAACGCCCAGGCCGACAAACTCGACGACATCATCGGCTCCGGCAAGCTGCGCTGCGCCGTGACCCTGGACTTCCCACCCATGGGTTTTCGCGACGAAGCCAACAAACCCGCAGGCTTCGACGTCGACTACTGCAACGACCTGGCGAAAATCCTCGGGGTCGAGCCCGAAGTGGTCGAAACGCCCTTCCCTGACCGTATCCCCGCCCTGGTTTCCGGGCGCGCCGACGTAATCGTAGCGTCCACTTCCGACACCCTGGAGCGGGCCAAGACGGTCGGCCTGACCGTGCCCTACTTCGCCTTCCAGATGGTTGTGCTGACCCGCGACAACACCGGCATCAACAGCTTCGAAGACCTCAAGGGCAAGGCGCTGGGCAACACCAGCGGCACCTATGAAGCCATCGCCCTGGAGAAGGACGTGAAGAGCTGGGGCAGCGGCACCTTCCGCGCCTACCAGTCGCAGAACGACACCCTGCTCGCGGTCGCCCAAGGGCACATCGACGCCACCGTGGTCACCAACACCGTTGCCGCCGCCACCCTCAAGTCCGGCAAGTACAAGAACCTCAAGGTCGCCGGTAATGCGCCTTACGTGATCGACTACGTATCGCTGGGCGCCAAGCGCAACGAGTACGGTCTGCTGCGTTACCTCGACCTGTTCGTCAACCAGCAGGTGCGCACCGGGCGCTACAAGGAGCTGTTCACCAAGTGGGTGGGCACCGAAATCGCCCCGACCGACCTGACCGTGCCACAGGTCTACTACTGAGGTGGGCAGCATGACCAGCACTCCCAAACCCCTGGCCGGGCGTAGCCTGGTCGAGGGCGCGGCCCAGGGCGAATTGCTGTTCGCCGACACCGGGCTGAGCTTCTGGGGCGGGGTCGACCCGTTCAGCGGCGAAGTGATCGACCGCCATCACCCGCTCAGCGGCCAGTGCATCGCCGGGCGTGTGCTGGCGATCCCCAGCGGACGCGGCTCGTGCACCGGCAGCAGCGTGATGATGGAACTGATCAGCAACGGCCACGCACCGGCAGCACTGGTGCTGGCCGAGGCCGACGAGATCCTGGCCCTCGGCGTGCTGGTCGCGCAGACCCTGTTCGGGCGCTCCTTGCCGGTGCTGTGCATCGGCAAGGAGGCTTTCGCCAGTTTGCGCGGCGCAGGCTTTGCGCGGGTCGAAGGCGAGCGCCTGAGCCTGTTTGCCCAGGCGCCCGCCGCCGACTGGCAGGCCCCGACATTTACCCCGGCTGACCGGCCATTCAGCAGCGCCCTGAACCTGAGCCCGCAGGACCAGGCGCTACTTGATGGCAGCCATGGCAAAGCGGCGCAGATGGCGATGCAGATCGTCCTGCGCATGGCCGAGCTGCAAGGCGCCGAGCAGTTGCTGGACGTGACCCAGGCGCATATCGACGGCTGCATCTACACCGGCCCCGCCAGCCTGCGCTTTGCCGAACAGCTGGTGCAGTGGGGCGCGAAAGTGCGGGTGCCGACCACGCTCAATTCCATTTCGGTCGACCAGCGCCGCTGGCGCGAACTGGGCATCGACCCGGCGCTCGGCGAGCCGGCCAGTGCCCTGGGCGATGCCTATATGGCCATGGGCGCGCAATTGAGCTTTACCTGCGCGCCTTACCTGCTCGACAGCGCGCCGACCCTGGGCGAACAGGTGGTCTGGGCCGAATCCAACGCGGTGGTCTACGCCAACAGTGTGTTGGGTGCGCGCACGCTCAAGTACCCGGACTACCTCGACATCTGCATCGCCCTGACCGGTCGGGCAGCGAGCATTGGCTGTCACCTCGACAGCCGGCGCAAGGCCCAGCTGATTGTTGAAGTGCCGCCGCTGGACGGCCTCGACGACAGCTTCTACCCCCTGCTCGGCTACCACATCGGCGCCCTGTCCGGTTCGCGGATTCCTCTGGTGTACGGGCTGGAACAGGCGCAACCCGGCCTGGACGATCTCAAGGCGTTCGGCGCCGCCTTTGCCACCACCTCTGCCGCGCCGCTGTTTCATATCGCCGGGGTGACGCCCGAAGCCCTGGACCCGGCGCAAGTGCTCGAACCCGGCGCAACCCTGCCGACCGAGCGCCTGCACCTGAAGGATCTGCTGCACAGCTGGCGCGAGCTCAACAGCGCCCGCGAGCCGCAGGTCGATGTGGTGTCGCTGGGCAACCCGCATTTCTCGTTCAGCGAGTTCGCCGCGCTTGCCCGCCTGTGCCAGGGTCGGCACAAACACCCGGACGTGGTGGTGGCGATCACTTGCGGTCGCGCAGTACTCGAACAGGCCCGCGCCGCCGGGCATATCGCCGGGCTCGAACGCTTCGGCGTAACCCTGGTAACCGACACCTGCTGGTGCATGCTCGGCGAGCCGGTGATCCCGCCGGCGGCGCGCACGCTGATGACCAACTCGGGCAAATACGCCCACTACGGGCCTGGCCTGGCCGGTCGCCCGGTGCATTTCGCCAGCCTCGCCGAGTGTGTCGAATCGGCCTGTAGCGGCCAGGCCAGCGGTCGCCTGCCAACCTGGCTGCAACCTGCCGTCTGCAAGGAGAGCCCCGCGCATGTTTGACTACACCTTCCAATGGCGTTCGGCCCTGCGCGCCCTGCCGGATATGCTGACTGGCGCCTGGGTCACCTTCGAGACCGCCGCATTGTCGATGATCTTCGGGGTGTTGATTGCCCTGGCCCTGACCGTGATGCGCGAAGGCAAACAGCCGTTGCTGCGCGGCTTTGCCAATGGCTGGGTGTCGATCGCGCGCAACACCCCTTCGCTGTTCCAGATCTACATCCTGTACTTCGGCCTCGGTTCGATGGGCCTGCATGTCAGTTCGTGGATCGCCCTGCTGGCGGGGATCACCTTCAACAACGCCGGGTACCTGGCGGAGAACTTTCGCGGCGGCCTCAAGGCCGTGCCGACCACGCAGATGCGTGCGGCGCGCTCGCTGGGCATGAGCGCCTTCCAAACCTACCGGATGATCGTCATTCCGCAATTGCTGCGGGTGGTGTTCTACCCGTTGACCAACCAGATGGTCTGGGCGGTACTGATGACTTCGCTGGGGGTGATCGTCGGCCTGAACAACGACCTCACCGGCGTGACCCAGGACTACAACGTCAAGACCTTCCGCACCTTCGAATACTTCGCCCTGGCGGCGGCGCTCTACTACGTAATCGCCAAGGCGATCGTCGCAGTTGCGCGGCTGATGGCCTGGCGCTTGTTCCGCTACTGAGGAGCCCGGCATGTTCTCTACCAGCTTTACCTGGAACGACTTCATGTTCCTGCTCGACGGGGCCAGGGTTACCGTGCAACTGACCTTCTGGGCCATCCTCCTGGGCACCTTCGCCGGCTTGCTGTTCGGCCTCGCCCGTGCCCTCTGGCCACGGCTCAGCCTGCCCCTGGCGTGGGTGCTGGATGTGTTTCGCAGCGTGCCGTTGCTGATCCAGTTCGTGCTGTTCAACTCGTTCAAAAGCATCGTCGGGCTGAACATCAGCGCCTTCAGCGTCGGCTGCATCGTGCTCGGCGTGTACACCGCCGCGTACTTCACCGAGATCGTCCGCGGCGGTGTGCTGGCGGTGTCGCTGAGCGTGCGCCGGGCCAGCCGTTCGCTGGGCATGAGCTACCTGCAGGATTTGCGCTGGATCGTCCTGCCGATGGCCACCCGGGTGGCGTTTCCCGGCTGGCTGAACCTGGTGCTGGGGGTGATGAAAGACACCGCGCTGGTGATGTGGATCGGCATTGTCGAACTGCTGCGCGCCTCGCAAACCATCGTTACACGGATTCAGGAACCCCTGCTGGTGCTGTGCATCGCAGGCCTCATTTACTACGTCATGAGCCTGGTGGTTGCCCGCCTGGGCGCCCGTCTGGAAAGAAGGTGGCAAGAAAATGATTGAGATCCAGAACGTACACAAATCCTTCGGCAACCTCGAAGTGGTCAAGGGCGTAAGCCTGACCGTGGACAAGGGCGAAGTGGTGTCGATCATCGGCGGCTCGGGTTCCGGCAAGTCGACCTTGCTGATGTGCATCAACGGCCTTGAGGAGATCCAGAAAGGCAGCATCCGCGTCGACGGCGTCGAGGTGCACGACCGCGCCACCGACCTGAACCGCTTGCGGCAGAAGATCGGCATCGTCTTCCAGCAGTGGAACGCCTTTCCGCACCTGACGGTGCTGGAAAACGTGATGCTGGCGCCGCGCAAGGTGCTGGGCAAGAGCAAGGAGCAGGCCGAAGAGCTGGCGGTCAAGCAACTGACCCACGTCGGCCTGGGCGACAAGCTCAAGACCTTCCCCGGCAAGCTGTCGGGCGGGCAGCAACAGCGCATGGCGATTGCCCGGGCGCTGGCGATGTCGCCGGACTACATGCTGTTCGACGAAGCCACCTCGGCGCTCGATCCGCAGCTGGTGGGTGAAGTGCTGGACACCATGCGCATGCTCGCCGAAGACGGCATGACCATGGTGCTGGTGACCCACGAGATCCGTTTTGCCCGCGATGTGTCGGACCGCGTGGCGTTCTTCCGTAACGGCCTGGTGCACGAGATCGGCGCGCCGGATCAGGTGATCGGCAACCCGTTGCAGCCGGAGACGGCGGCATTTTTGAAGTCGGTGAAATAACAGCATCGCCGGCTTCGCCAGCTCCCACAGGGTCCATGGTCATCACACCGCCCTCTGTGGGAGCCGGCCTTGCCGGCGATGAGGCCCTCCCCCTCAACACAAGGAGTCCCGTGAATGCGTTCATCAAAGATCATCCACATCGTCAATTGCCATGCCGAAGGTGAAGTCGGCGACGTCATCGTCGGTGGCGTCGCCCCGCCGCCCGGCGCCACCGTCTGGGAGCAGTCGCGCTGGATCGCCCGCGACGAGACCCTGCGCAACTTCGTCCTCAACGAGCCGCGCGGCGGCGTATTCCGCCACGTCAATCTGCTGGTGCCGCCGAAGGACCCACGCGCGCAGATGGCCTGGATCATCATGGAGCCGGCCGACACCCCACCGATGTCCGGCTCCAATTCACTGTGCGTGTCCACCGTGCTGCTCGACAGCGGCATCCTGCCGATGACCGAACCGGAAACCCGCCTGGTGCTCGAAGCCCCTGGCGGCCTGATCGAAGCGGTCGCCGAATGCCGTGACGGCAAGGTGCAGCGGGTGGAAGTGAAGAACGTGCCGTCGTTCGCCGACCGCCTCGACGCCTGGATCGAAGTCGAAGGCTACGGCTCGCTGCAGGTCGACACGGCCTACGGCGGCGACAGCTTCGTCATCGCCGATGCCCGGCAACTGGGCTTCGCCATTCGCCCGGACGAAGCCCGGGAGATTGTCGAGATCGGCCTGAAGATCACCCACGCCGCCAACGAGCAGCTGGGCTTTCGTCACCCGCTGAACCCGGACTGGTCGCACATCTCTTTCTGCCAGATCGCCGCGCCCATCGAGTACGAGAATGGTGTCGCCACCGGCGCCAACGCCGTGGTCATCCGTCCCGGCAAGATCGACCGCTCGCCCTGCGGCACCGGTTGCTCGGCACGCATGGCGGTGATGCAGGCCAAAGGCTTGCTCAAGGTCGGCGATCGCTTTATCGGCCGCTCGATCATCGGCTCGGAGTTCCACTGCCGCATCGATTCGCAGACCGAAATTGCCGGACGCGAAGCCATCTACCCGTGCATTTCCGGGCGTGCCTGGATCACCGGCACCCACCAACTGCTCCTCGATCCGAGCGATCCATGGCCACAGGGCTACCGGCTGTCGGACACCTGGCCCGGTGCCTGATCACTAACCCGTTGATTTACAAAGACCCTTAAAACCCGATCCGCGACACACGAAAAAAACACTGGTCGACATCACACACTTTTAATATCGTATACGAAATACAATAAACAACCGGAGAACACCATGAGCAAGCACGTAAACTGGAGCGGCGTCTTCCCTGCGGTCACCACTCAATTCAACGACGACTTCTCGATCAACCTGGAGAAAACCCACGAGGTGATTTCCAACGTGATCCGCGATGGCGTCTCGGGCCTGGTGGTGTGTGGTTCGGTGGGTGAAAACACCTCGCTGACCGCCGAAGAAAAGATCGCCGTCACCGAAGTCGCCGTCGACGCCTCGCGCGGCCGGGTCCCGGTGATCTGCGGCGTCGCCGAGTTCACCAGCGTACAGGCGGCCAAGGTGGCCAACGCGGTGCACAAGGCCGGCGTCGACGGGGTGATGCTGATGCCGGCGCTGGTCTACGGCTCCAAGCCGTTCGAGACTGCCGAGCACTACCGCTATGTGGCCAAGCACGCCGACGTGCCGCTGATGGTCTACAACAACCCGCCGATCTACAAAAACGACGTTACCCCGGACATCCTGATTTCCCTGGCCGACTGCGACAACGTGGTGTGCTTCAAGGACTCCTCCGGCGACACCCGGCGCTTTATCGACGTGCGCAATGAAGTCGGCGACCGCTTCGTGCTGTTCGCAGGTCTGGACGACGTGGTCCTGGAAAGCATCGCCGTCGGTGCCCAGGGCTGGGTCTCGGGCATGTCCAACGTGTTCCCGAAAGAAGGCGAGACGATCTTCCGCCTGGCCAAGGCCGGTCGCTTCGCCGAGGCCCTGCCGATCTATGAATGGCTGATGCCGATCCTGCACCTGGATGCCCGCGCTGACCTGGTGCAGTGCATCAAGCTGTGCGAAGCCATCGCCGGTCGCGGCAGCGCGCTGACCCGTCCGCCACGCCTGGCCCTGCCGGAAGCGGATCGGGTGTTCGTCGAGCAGATCATGGCCAAGGCCCTGGCCAACCGTCCGCAGCTGCCAGACGTCGGCCTCTGATGTGATGACCGGGCCGGCTCCGTGGTGGAGACCGGCCCGCCTGTTTTGCGCCCATACAGGAACCGCCAGCATGTCCAGTCACCCTTCCAGCGCAACCACCCCTGCAGGATTGAAACGTGTCGTCGCCGCGGCCATGGCCGGCACCGTCGCCGAATGGTATGAATTCTTCCTTTACGGCACCGCCTC
Source organism: Pseudomonas sp. GW821-FHT10B02 (assembly GCF_059415665.1). Lineage (NCBI taxonomy): Bacteria > Pseudomonadati > Pseudomonadota > Gammaproteobacteria > Pseudomonadales > Pseudomonadaceae > Pseudomonas > Pseudomonas sp. GW821-FHT10B02. Next base: position 276,726 of record NZ_JBWKNR010000005.1, read on the forward strand.
GGCACTGGTCTTCGGCCAGTTGTTCTTCCGCCAGACCGACAGCCCCATCGACGGCATCATCGCCGCCTTCGCCCTGTATGCCGTGGGCTTTCTCGCCCGTCCTCTGGGCGGGCTGGTGTTCGGTCACTACGGTGACAAATTCGGCCGCAAGCGCCTGCTGCAGCTGAGCCTGGTGGTGGTCGGCATCACCACCTTCCTGATGGGCTGCCTGCCCGGATTCGACAGCATCGGCTATGCCGCACCGGTGTTGCTGGTGCTGTTACGGCTGATCCAGGGCTTTGCCTTTGGCGGCGAATGGGGCGGCGCCATCCTGCTGGTGTCCGAGCACTGCCCGGACAACCGTCGCGGCTTCTGGGCCAGCTGGCCGCAAGCCGGAGTGCCGGCGGGCAACCTGATCGCGACCCTGGCCTTGCTCCTGCTGTCGAGCACCCTGGCCGAAGAGCAGTTCCTCGCCTGGGGCTGGCGTGTGGCGTTCTGGTTCTCGGCGGTGGTGGTGCTGATCGGCTACTGGATCCGTACCAGCGTCGACGACGCGCCAATCTTCAAGGAAGCCCAGGCTCGCCAGGCACAGAAGGCCGAACAGCAACTGGGCGTGGTCGAGGTCTTGCGTCATCACTGGCGGGCAGTGCTGGTGGGGATCGGTGCGCGTTTTGCCGAGAACATCCTCTACTACACCGTGGTGACCTTCTCGATCACCTACCTCAAGCTGGTGGTGCACAAGGACACCTCGCAGATTCTCCTGCTGATGTTCGGTGCGCACCTGTTGCACTTCTTCCTGATTCCGCTGATGGGCTACCTGTCCGACCTGGTCGGACGCAAACCGGTCTACCTGACCGGCGCGGTGCTCACAGCGTTCTGGGGCTTTATCGGCTTCCCGATGATGGACACCGGCAACAACTGGCTGATCATGGCGGCGATCACCCTGGGCCTGGCCATCGAATCGATGACCTACGCGCCCTACTCGGCGCTGATGGCCGAGCTGTTCCCGACCCACGTGCGCTACACCGCCCTGTCGCTGTGCTACCAGGTCGCGCCGATTTTCGCCGGCTCCCTCGCACCGCTGATCGCCATCACCTTGCTCAACAAGTACCACAGCTCGACACCGATCGCCTGGTACCTGGTCGGCGCCGCGCTGATCTCGATCGTCGCTGTCGGCCTGACCCGCGAGACCCGTGGCAAGTCGCTGCACGCGGTCGACGCCGAGGCTGCCGCGCGCATTGCCGCCGGGCAAGCCGCACCTGTTCGCCAGGGCAGTTCGCTGGCCTGACCCCACCTTTGATATGGAGTGCTCCATGCCGGACATCATCGGCCACAACTACATCGGCGGCGCGCGCAGCGCCGCTGGCACTGTCACCCTGCAAAGCCATGCGGCGAGCAGCGGTGAAGCCCTGCCCTATCGTTTCCATCAAGCCACACCCGAAGAAGTCGACGCTGCCGCCCGTGCCGCGCAACAGGCGTATCCAGCGTTCCGTAGCCTGTCACCGGAGCGGCGCGCGGCCTTTCTCGAGGCCATCGCCACACAACTGGATGCCCTGGGTGATGATTTCATCCAACTGGTGACCTGCGAAACGGCGCTGCCCAATGCCCGTATTCTGGGCGAACGCGGGCGCACCAGCGGGCAGATGCGCCTGTTCGCCCAGGTGCTGCGCCGGGGTGACTTCCTGGGAGCACGGATAGACCGTGCGCAGCCGGACCGGCAACCATTGCCACGTGCCGACCTGCGCCAGTACCGCCTTGGCGTCGGCCCGGTCGCAGTGTTCGGTGCCAGCAACTTCCCGCTGGCCTTCTCCACCGCTGGCGGTGACACCGCCGCCGCGCTGGCCGCCGGTTGCCCCGTGGTGTTCAAGGCGCATAGCGGCCACATGGCCAGCGCCGAAGTGGTCGCCGACGCGATCATCCGCGCCGCCGAACAGACCGGCATGCCCAAGGGTGTGTTCAACATGATCTACGGCGCCGGGGTTGGCGAAGCGCTGGTCAAGCATCCGGCGATCCAGGCGGTCGGCTTCACCGGTTCGCTCAAGGGCGGACGCGCGCTGTGCGACATGGCCGCCGCACGGCCGCAACCGATTCCGGTATTTGCCGAGATGAGCAGCATCAACCCGGTACTGGTACTGCCACAAGCGCTGGCCAAGCGTGGCGAGCAGATCGCCCGCGAACTGGCCGCCTCGGTGGTGCTCGGCTGCGGGCAGTTCTGTACCAATCCGGGGCTGGTCATCGGCCTGCGCTCCCCCGCGTTCAGTGCCTTCAGCGAGCAACTGGCGGGACAACTGGCTGAACAGGCGGCGCAGACCATGCTCAATGCCGGCACTCTCGCCAGTTACACCAGGGGCGTGCAGGCACTGCTTGCACATCCGCGCATCACCCACCTGGCGGGCCGTGCGCAACAGGGCAGCCAGGCCCAGCCGCAGTTGTTCAAGGCGGATGCAAAGCTGCTGATCGAGGGTGATCCGCTGTTGCAGGAAGAGGTCTTCGGTCCGGCCACGGTGCTGGTCGAAGTGGCTGATGTCGGCGAGCTGCACCAGGCCCTGAACGGTCTGCATGGCCAGCTCACCGCGACGCTGATCGGTGAAGCCGCAGACCTGCAAGCGCATGCCGAGCTGCTGCCGTTGCTGGAACAGAAAGTCGGCCGCGTACTGTTCAACGGCTACCCGACCGGCGTCGAGGTCTGCGATGCGATGGTGCATGGCGGGCCGTATCCGGCGACCTCGGATGCACGTGGGACGTCGGTTGGCAGCCTGGCCATCGATCGTTTCCTGCGACCGGTGTGCTATCAGAACTGCCCGGATGCGCTGTTGCCTGAAGCGTTGCAGGACGCCAATCCATTGGGCATTGCCCGTCTGGTGGACGGTCAGAGCAGCCGCTACGCGCTATAGGCTCTATGATTCTGAGTTGGGCTGGGTTTCGAATGCGGGCTTATCCATTTGGTGTGGCGACGCTGCCGGCCCCTTCCGCCCTTACGGCGGCCTACTTTTTTCTTGGAAAAAGTAGGCAAAACCGCTCGC